>NZ_NEJZ01000013.1:0-215750 GCF_002113215.1 Pseudomonas sp. B15(2017) | reverse complement strand
TGAACTCGAACGGCAACAGCCCATCGAGTACACCGTCAGTCAACGTCAGCAGTTCTTCCCCGGTGACCATCGACACCGGACAGCCGTTGGTGCAGGTCAACGGCGCACAATCGGCGCTGTCACCGTTGGGATTTTTCGCCTGATCCGAAGCATCATCGCGAGGCTCATGCCGTTCCATTCGCGTCATGCCGTGGGACTTGTCACGGACAATGGCGGCCGGATTCGCAACCGTCAGCATCTGTGCATCCGCCGTGCGAATCTCCAGCGGGACAGCGGGTGTTGGTCGCAACGGCGCCTGCCGCGCATTAACCATCAACGGCTTCAACGCACCCGCATGTCGGGTCAGATCGGGCGCCGAGGTCATCTGCGCCAGTCGCAACGCCGAAGCCGCCAGCCATTCCCGGGCACGCGACGATTTGATCTTGCCCAGTACTTTGGTGCTCAACTGAAGCGGCACACCCATGCCACCTGACACGCACATCAGCAGAAAACTGACCAGAAGTTCAGCGCGTACCTCAGCCACCACCTCGGCCAGAAACTGCGGCGGCAACATCTTCAGCCAACTGGTAAAGGCCGCCAGGTAAATGAACAGCAACGGCTCGTCGCTGAGCATCAGCAGGCCGTTGGCGATGGCCTCGGTGGACGCCTCGAGCAAGGCATCCAGTTCAACGCTGGACAGGTATTGCAGAAGTTTTTCACTGTTGGCCTGCAAGTCGGCGAGCAAGGCAAACAGCTGTTTCACGTCATCCCAGACACCGTTCAGCGCGGATTCGAAACCGTGCCAGTCAGCCTGTTGCAACTGCCCGTAACGCTCGCTTAAACCGGCGCTGGAAAACTCCGTCCACTGCGGTTGAAACCCTTTCCATTCCTCACGCAACCAGCCTTCCAGACCATCAAGAAGGCCCTGATACGAGGCGTACAACGTCTGGATATGCGCCGCGGAAACATCGGGAAAGAAGGTGATGCGATAACGCTGGCCCCGGTCGCAGTCGTCGACCTTGAGAATGCCGCCGGGGCCGATGGTGTAACGCCGCGGTTCGCCAAAACCCGGAACACCGTCGACGTCGGAAATGACCGGTTCAAGGATCACGGGCGTATCGCCGATCGGCACAAACCGCGCGGCTTCGAACATGTGCACCAGCGTCAGGGAGCCCGTGGCGGAGCACATGGCCACGGAGGAACTGATGGGTTTGCGGCTGGTAACCGGTGCACTGAGCCGGACGTCGTTGCCGACCTGGAACACTTGCTCGACACCCAGCGCGGTTACCGTCCAGAACTGCTCGGCCCAGGCGTCATAGTTGTTGAGACAAAGGCGAAACTCACGAACCAGCTTTTCGACGTCAGGCTTGTCAGGGTTCAGCGCAGCGACCACCAGCAAACCAATGCTGTTGTTCAGTTTCAGGAGCTGGTCAGATGGAAGCATGCAGTCACTCGCGCGCATCAGGGGAATGGCGCGAAACTTTGCGGGGGATCAAACAGGAAAGAAGTCAGCCGAGTAGGCGATGTCTGTAGGGCAATTCTCTAAATGTGCGGGAGAGCGTTCGGCGGACAACCGACATTGCCCGTTGCTCAACCTCGGCCACGCTCGTTATGCTGCTGAAACCTTTAATCAGATCCGAGCAGCGGCGCTCCCCACGCCGCCCGGGATGTCTTTGATAACGGATCCGATGATGAATGCACCGCTGAAGGCGTTCGGCCCGATCAAGGCCGTGATTTTCGATATGGACGGTTTGCTGCTGGACACCGAAGGCATCTACACCGAGGTCACCTCGCTGATTGCCGAGCGTTACGGGCGCACGTTCGACTGGAGCATCAAGCAGAACATTATCGGGCGTGGCGCCGGTGATCTGGCCCGTTATGTGGTCGAGGCGCTGGATCTGCCGATTACCGCCGAAGAGTTTCTGGTGATCCGCGAGCCACTGATGCGCGAGCGCTTTCCCACCGCGCAGGCGATGCCGGGTGCCGAGGAACTGATCCGCCACCTCAAGGCGCACAACATTCCGATTGCGGTCGGCACCAGTTCATCGCGCCAGTCGTTCGGTCAGAAAACCACGTTGCACCGCGACTGGTTCGCGTTGTTCGACTTCATTGTTACCGCTGACGATCCGGAAGTCGGCGCGGCCAAGCCGGCGCCGGACATCTTCCTCACCGCCGCTCGGCGCCTGGGTGTTGCGCCGCAAGATTGCCTGGTGTTCGAAGATTCACCGTTCGGCGTGACAGCCGCGAAAGCAGCCGGCATGACCGCCATCGCCATTCCCGATGCCGCCATGGCCGATGAAAAATACGCACACGCCGACGGGATTCTTCGTACATTGAAAGCGTTCACGCCGAGTGCATGCGGATTGCCGGCGCTCGACTGGGCCTGATCAAACCGCCGACATAAAAACGCCGCCCCTCTGTTAAAGGAGGGCGGCGTTTTTCGTTATCGACCATCTGATCAATCAGGCGCCGAAACCGCCATCGATGGTCAGGCTCGCACCGGTGATGTAACCAGCCTCCGGGCTTGCCAGGTAGGCAACGAAGCTGGCGATCTCTTCGGCCTTGCCGTAGCGACCCACTGCCATCAACGGTATCAGACTGTCGGCAAAATCGCCGTGAGCCGGGTTCATGTCGGTATCGACCGGGCCGGGTTGCACGTTGTTGATGGTGATACCGCGTGGACCGAGGTCGCGGGCCAGGCCTTTGGTCAGGCCGACCAGGGCGGACTTGCTCATCGCATACACGCCGCCACCGGCGAAGGGCATGCGGTCGGCGTTGGTGCTGCCGATGTTGATGATGCGCGAGCCTTCGCCCATGTGTTTGGCGGCTTCCTGGCTGGCGATGAACACGCTGCGTACGTTGATTGCCAGGGTCTGGTCGAAGTCTTCCAGTTTGAAGTCTTCCAGCGGCGCGACGGCCAGCACACCGGCGTTGTTGACCAGAATGTCGAGGCGGCCAAAGGTTTCGACAGTGGCGTTCACCGCGTTGCGGATGGCGTCGGCGTCGGCGCTGTCAGCCTTGATCGCCAGGGCTTTGCCGCCGGTGGCAGTGATGCTGTTTTGCAGTTCTTCAGCCTTGGCGGCCGAGCTGACGTAGGTAAAGGCAACCGCGGCGCCTTCAGCGGCCAGACGTTTGACAATGGCGGCACCGATGCCGCGAGAGCCGCCTTGAATCAGAGCGACTTTACCGCTGAGGTGTTGAGTGGTCATGTTCGATCTCCAGAAGTTTCAAGGCGGGCTGCCTTGGTGTGGTGTCGAGTATCTGCCTCTCGCCCCCAGGCGAGTAGACCGTGGTTGCTATAGTCTGTGTAAACCAAAAGTTTAGAGTGGTGGCCATGGAAACCTTCAGCAGTATCGAATGCTTCGTGCGCAGCGCCGAAGTCGGCAGCTTTGCCGAAGCCGCACGACGCCTGAGCCTGACACCGGCCGCCGTGGGCAAAAGCGTGGCGAAACTGGAAGTGCGCCTCGGCGTGAGGCTGTTCCAGCGTAGCACCCGTCGGTTGACTCTGACGGAAGCGGGGCAATTGTTTCTGAGTGAGGTCAGCGGCAGCCTGACCACCATCCAGAATGCGGTAAACAATCTGGCCAGCGCTGGCGGGCAACCGGCGGGCACACTGAAAGTCAGCATGGGCACGGTGTTCGGCCGCTTGTACATCGTGCCGTTGTTGGGAGAGTTCCTGAAAAGGTTTCCGGCGATCAACCCGGACTGGCACTTCGATAACCGTCAGGTCGATTTGATCGGCCAGGGTTTCGATGCGGCGATTGGTGGTGGTTTCGAATTGCCCCAAGGCGTGGTGGCGCGCAGGCTGACGCCGGCGCATCGGGTATTGGTGGCTTGCGCCGATTATCTGGATCGGTACGCACCGATCAACGAGCCGGACGACCTTAAGTTGCACGACGGCATCCTGATCCGCTCACCGCAAACCGGGCGTGTACGCTCCTGGCAGCTGACGCATCGCACCCGACCACACAGCCCGCTGACCCTCAAGGCCCGAATGACCATGAGCGATTCCGAAGCCGCCTGCGCCACGGCGGCGCAGGGGTTGGGGATCGCGCTGGTGAGCATGCCGTTCGCCGTCGGCTACCTTGAGGCGGGGACTTTGCAGCGCGTCCTGCCGGACTGGTACGTCGACGATGGCAACATCTCCATCTATTACGCTGAACACAAACTGTTGCCGGGCAAGACTCGTGCGTTCGTCGATTTTGTCATCGAGCAGTTTTCAACCCTGGGCCTTGCCGAACGGTTCAACGCGCAAAACGAGCTGGCCAACCGATGATGGTTTTTGGACGCGGCGTCGCATACGTGCGCACCTTGGATGTCGACAGCCCCAGTCGCACCAGCGATTCGGCGATGGTCACGGCCGCAGTGACGCCATCCACCACCGGTACTCCGGTGCGCTGACGAATCTTCTCATCAAGTCCGGCCATGCCGCCGCAGCCGAGGCAGATCACTTCGGCCTTATCCTGAATGACCGCCAGTTCCGCCTGATGCACGATCGCTTCCAACGCCCGTTGCGGCTCGTGCTCCAGCTCCAGAACCGCCAGGCCACTGGCGCGCACCGAGGCGCAGCGGTCCCACAGGCCGGACAGTTTCAGCCGATCCTCGATCAGCGGCACTGTGCGATCCAGTGTGGTGACCACCGAATACGCATGGCCCAGAAACATCGCAGTGCTCGCCGCCGCATCGGTGATGTCCACCACGGGTACGTTGAGCAGTTCCTGCAAACCTTCGCGACCGTGTTCGCCGTAGCCGGCCTGAATCACGGCGTCGAACGGCTGGTCGTAGGACATCACCCGGTCCATCACGGCGATGGCGGCCAGATAACTTTCGAAATTGCCCTCGACTGAATCGGCGCCGAAATGCGGGGTCAGGCCGACAATCTCGGTGCCGGGCGAGGCGACAGTCTGCGCCGAACGGGCGATGGCCTGGGTGATGGATTCGGTGGTGTTGACGTTGACCACGAGAATTCGCATGGGAAGTCCTTATTACGGTTGGTTCTGCGGCCCTGTGAAGAGCCGCCAAAAGATTCAGTGGCTGACGTTGTCGACGGCAATGGCTTCACCATCCACATCGGCGTAGTGCGGCTGGCGTTTGGCGATGATCAGGTAGAGCATCCCGGCAATGCCGGCGCCGATCAGCCAGGAGAAGGGTGAAACGTTATGGAAGCCCGGCACCAGTGCCAGGACGATGGCGATGAGCGCGGCCGGAATGAATGCCGCGACCGCCCGCAGATTGACCCCGCGGCTGTAGTAATACGCCCCGTTCGGGCTTTCGCTGTACAGCTGCGGCACATGGATCCGGCCTTTGCGGATCAGCCAGTAGTCGACCATGATCACGCCGTACAGTGGGCCGAGCAGGGCGCCGAGGCCGGACAGGAAATACACGATCACCAGCGGGCTGTTGTAGAGATTCCACGGCAGAATCAGCACGGCAATCGTTGCGCTGATCAGCCCGGCGCGACGGAAAGTCAGATACTTCGGCGCCAGGTTGCTGAGCACGAAGGCCGGGGCGACGAAGTTGGCCATGATGTTCACCGCCACGGTGACGATCAGAAAGGCCAGACAGCCGAGCACCAGAAAGAACGTATTGGGGATCGAAGCGATGATCTCGGTCGGGCTTTCGATGATCCGTCCGTTGATCTGAAATTGCGCACCGCACAGCAGGACGGTGATCCCGGCGAACACCAGAATATTTACCGGCAGACCCCAGAAGTTTCCGACCTTGATCGTTTTGCGGCACGGCGAGGAACGAGCGAAGTCGCAAAAGTTGAGGATCAGCGTGCCGTAGATCGCCAGCCACAAGGCACCGCCGGCAAAAATGTTGCGCCACATCTCGCCGCCGGTCAGTGGCTCGCGGATTGACCAGGCGATGGTCGCGTTGGCCTGGGTGTACATCCACGCGGCGAGGCAGGCGACGGTCAGCAGAATCACCGGCCCGGCGAAGGCTTCGTAGCGGCGGACCATTTCCATGCCGTAGGCGAGGATCGCCAATTGCACGAACCAGATCGCCACGAAACACACCCACCCCAGGCTCGACAGGCCGAGGATCGAGTTGTGGTCGTAATCGGCGAATCCGGGATGGATCGCCGTGAGCAACACGCGAAATACCACCGACGCCAGGTACGTCTGGATCCCGAACCAGGCGATGGCGATCACCGCCCGGATCAATGCAGGAATCTGCGCCCCGTGAATGCCGAAACTGATCCGGCTGATCACCGGAAACGGCACGCCGGTTTTCTGCCCCATGTAACCGGACAGGTTCATGAAGAAGTACACCAGCGCCGCGCCGATCCCCAGCGACAGCAGAATCTGCCAGCCGCCCAGCCCCAGGGCGTACAGACCGATGGCAAACGAGTAGTTGGCGATGTTGTGCACATCGTTGGTCCACAGGGCGAAGATGCTGTATTTGCCCCAGCGCCGTCCTTCGACCCTGGTCGGTGCGAGGTCACTGTTGTGCAGACGCGGGCTCAGTTGCAGCGGTTCGGTGATGCCGTCACCGGGCGCGCTGTGGTCGAGGGTGGAAGAGGCGGGCAGATTCAGCGCGATGTTGTTGTTGGAGAGACTCGTACGCATTCCGGCAGGCTCCTGATGTTCAGGCGGCGATGACTGTGCATGAGCGCTCGGGCTCGGCAGATCTTCGTCGCAGCGCTGGAACATCACTGGTTACGGGGCATCTGCAGCCTGTACGGGATAGGGCGCTTCAGGCTTGCGGATCGAAAGTGTGGGTTCATGTTTTGCGGTTTTGTATACAAAACATGTATGCACTAAAGCCAGATCTGTGCCAGTCCGCGATCTATGAAAAAGACCGCTGATTTCGAAAAGTTATTGAAGAGCGCCAAGTCGTTGAAATACGGGCGATATAAATTGACCGTTCGAACAGGTATTTATTTTTCGAAAGGAATTTTTGCGAGCGTCTGGAGGGAGTGCTTCTGGAGCTTGATGTAACTTTTCAGGGCGCAGAAACGAAAAGTGCACACATAAATGGCACCGATGGTGACATTCGTGTGTACACATTTTTCAAGGCGGGTAGAGAACACTGTGGGAGCTGATTGGCTCCCACAGTCGCATCATCGGGGCTGGGGATTTACCCCTTGCTGATGATATTCCCGGCATGCAACCCGCATTCCTTCTGGGTCGCTTCTTCCCACCACCAGCGACCCTCTCGCTCGTGCTGGTTCGGCAGGACAGGGCGGGTGCACGGTTCGCAGCCGATGCTGATGAAACCGCGCTCATGCAGACTGTTGTACGGCAGCTCCAGCATGCGGATGTAGCCCCAGATTTCCTCACTGGTCATCTGTGCAAGCGGGTTGAATTTGTACAAGGTGCGCTCCGGGGTGGAGAACGCTGTATCGATTTCCATCACCGCAACAGCGCTGCGGGTCCCGGGGCTCTGGTCGCGGCGCTGGCCGGTGGCCCAGGCTTTGACGCCGGACAGTTTGCGGCGCAGCGGCTCGATCTTGCGGATCCCGCAGCATTCGCCATGGCCGTCCTTGTAGAAACTGAACAGGCCTTTTTCCTTCACGAACGGTTCAAGTTTCGTGTAGTCCGGCGAGATCAGTTCGATGTCGATCTTGTAGTGCTCGCGCACCTGATCGATGAAGCGGTAGGTCTCCGGATGCAGGCGGCCGGTGTCGAGACTGAACACTTTGACGTTCTTGTTCAGCTTCCAGGCCATGTCCACCAGCACCACATCCTCGGCGCCGCTGAAAGATATCCACAGGTCATCGCCGAACTCGGCGAACGCGAGTTTGAGGATGTCCTGCGCGGATTTGTTGGCATAGGTCGTGGCGAGTTCCACGACGTCGAACGTTGGGCTCATCAGGGCGGCTTCCTACAGGTCGGTGGCGCTGGGCGCTCTATATGGCGGCGATGGTAACAAAAAGCAACGTCCGCCGGGGTAGCCTCTGCGTTGCGCGCTCCAGGTCGAGCCGCTAGAGTTCGGGCTCGCTCGACTCAATAAACATTACAAACGGGAGTGTCTTGTGGAAATCGCCTGTCTTGATCTTGAAGGGGTGCTGGTGCCGGAAATCTGGATCGCCTTCGCCGAAAAAACCGGAATCGAATCGCTCAAGGCCACCACCCGGGACATTCCCGACTACGACGTGCTGATGAAGCAGCGCCTGCGCATCCTCGACGAGCATGGCCTGAAACTTTCGGACATTCAGGAAGTGATCGCCACCCTCAAGCCACTGGACGGCGCTGCGGAGTTCGTCAACTGGCTGCACGAGCGGTTTCAGGTGGTGATTCTGTCGGACACCTTCTATGAGTTTTCCCAGCCGCTGATGCGTCAGCTGGGCTTTCCGACCTTGCTCTGTCACCGACTGATTACCGATGACACCGGGCGGGTGACGAGCTACCAGTTGCGTCAGAAAGATCCGAAGCGTCAGTCGGTTCTGGCCTTCAAGAGCCTGTATTACCGTGTAATTGCGGCGGGGGATTCCTATAACGACACCAGCATGCTGGGCGAAGCGGATGCGGGGATTCTGTTCCATGCGCCGGATAACGTGATTCGCGAGTTTCCGCAGTTTCCGGCGGTGCATACGTTTGCCGAGTTGAAGCAGGAATTCCTCAAGGCTTCGAACCGCGACCTGACTTTGTAGCAACCACATGATCGTTCCCACGCTCTGCGTGGGAATGCCTCAATGGACGCTCTGCGTCCGCTTTGGGACGCAGAGCGTCCCGGGCTGCATTCCCACGGGGAGCGTGGGAACGATCACCGCAGTCGCCGCGACACGGGAACGATCAAGCGTCCTGGTCAGAGGTTCTGCAGGGTTTCGAGCAGCACTCTGACCTTGGTGATCGACTCCTGATACTCCGCCTGCCAGTCCGAATCGGCGACGATCCCGCCGCCGCCCCAGCAGCACACCTGTCCATCCTTTACCAGCAGACTGCGAATGGCGATGGAGCTGTCCATCTCGCCGCGCACGTCCAGGTACAGCAACGAACCGCAATACAAACCGCGTCGGGTCGGCTCCAGTTCGTCGATGATCTGCATCGCACGGATCTTCGGTGCGCCGGTGATCGAGCCGCCGGGGAAGCTGCCGGCGATCAGGTCAAGAGCGTCGCGATCTTCCGCCAGCTCACCGGTCACGCTGCTGACCAGGTGATGCACGTTCGGATAACTTTCCAGGCTGAACAACTCCGGCACCCGCACCGAGCCGATGCGGCAAGTGCGGCCCAGGTCGTTGCGCAGCAGGTCGACGATCATCAGGTTTTCCGCGCGATCCTTCGGGCTGGCCAGCAGTTCGGCAGCGTTCGCCGCGTCTTCGGCCGGGGTCGCGCCACGGGGGCGGGTGCCCTTGATCGGGCGGGTTTCCACCTGACGCTGGCTGACTTTAACGAAGCGCTCGGGCGACAGGCTCAACACCGCATTGCCGTCGGGCAGGCTCTGAAATCCTGAAAACGGTGTCGGGCAGGCTTCGCGCAATTTGCAGTAGGCCAGCCATGGATCGCCCTGGCACGGTGCGCGGAAACGTTGAGCGAAGTTGACCTGATAGCAGTCGCCGGCCTGGATGTAATGCTGGATGCGCTCGAATGCCTGACGGTATTCATCGGCCGAAAGATCGGCTGCCATCGGGTTGTTGAGCTTGAACGGGGTCAGAGCGGTGCTTGCCGGTTGGCTGAATACATCGATCAGCCGCTGTTTCTCGCTGGCGCTGACAGAGGGGTGAAACACCAATTGGCTGGTGGCCGATTGGTGATCGCTGATCAAGGCCCAGTCGTACAGACCAAAACGTGCATCGGGCAGTTGCAGGTCATCCCGGGCCTGGCTCGGCAGGTTTTCCAGATGCCGACCGAAGTCGTAGCTCAGGTAACCGATCAGGCCGCCAGCGAAGGGCAATTCGTACCCGTCGGGCAATTGCGCTTCGCCCAATCGGGTCAGATTGTCCCGCAGACGTTGCAGGAAATGGTCGCCGCGCTCGTCCGGCAAAACCGCCAGCTGTTCCAGCGGCCAGGCACTGAGCAGGTCATAACGGCCACGGTCGGCACTCGGCCGGCCACTGTCGAGCAGCACGGCGCCGGGCGCGTGGCGGACGGCCGCGAAATAGTCGGCGGGGTTGGCGCGGTAGGGCAGCGGGTGTACGGAACAGGTCAACATGGGCGGGGCAGATCGGCCATCGAGGCGGGGAGGGGATTGTAGTCCCCTCCGGGAATGGCTCCTAGAGGGGATGTCGTGGATTGGCAGATTGGCGGCAGGTATCGCGCTCGATCGCTTGATCGTTCCCACGCTCTGCGTGGGAATGCATCCCGTGACGCTCCGCGTCACCATGGACGCGGAGCGTCCATGGTGGCGTTACCACGCGGAGCGTGGGAACGATCATGAACGATGTCAGCCTTCGACCGCCGGAACATGCCCAAACAACTCCTGAGCAAACGCCACGCGCTCTTCAACCGACTCCGTCACCCCGCGCGCCTTGAGCTCTTCCAGATGCGCTTCCACCGCATGGGTGCGTAACGTCAGGCCGCAATCATTGGCAATCTGAATGTTCAGCCCCGGCCGCGCATTCAGCTCCAGAATCAGCGGGCCTTTTTCCTGATCCAGCACCATGTCCACGCCGATGTAACCCAGGCCACACAGCTCATAGCAACCGGCCGCGAGCTTCATGAAACCGTCCCAGTAGGGCAGTTGCACGCTGTCCACCGCGTTGGTGGTGTCCGGGTGTTTGGTGATGATGTTGTTCAGCCACGTACCGCGCAGGGTCAGGCCGGTAGCCAGGTCGACGCCGACGCCGATGGCGCCCTGGTGCAGGTTGGCCTTGCCGCCGGATTGACGGGTCGGCAGGCGCAGCATCGCCATCACCGGGTAACCCATCAGCACGATGATGCGGATGTCCGGCACGCCTTCGTAGCTGATGCTTTTGAAGATCTGGTCCGGGGTCACCCGATATTCGATCAGCGCCCGATCGCGATGGCCGCCCAGCGAATACAGACCGGTGAGGATGCTGGAGATATGATGCTCCAGCTCTTCATGGGCAATGATCTTGCCCGACACCGTGCGATAGCGGCCCTCGAAACGGTCGGCGACCACGATGATGCCGTCACCGCCGGCGCCCTGGGCCGGCTTGATCACGAAGTCGTTGCGCCCGCCGATGATCTCGCCGAGCTTGTCGATTTCCTTCTCCGTGGAAATCACGCCATACAGTTCCGGCACGTGAATGCCGGCCTTGATTGCGCGTTCCTTGGTGATGATCTTGTCATCGACGATCGGGTACAGGCTGCGCTTGTTGTACTTGAGCACGTAGTCGGCGTTACGCCGATTGATGCCCATGATGCCCCGGGCTTCCAGGGCCTTCCAGGTCTTCCAGAAACCGAACATCAGCCGTCAGCCTTCTTCAGGAATGCCTTGAAACGCACCAGCTCGGTCAGGCGATAACCGCGGTAGCGACCCATGGCCAGCATGAAGCCCACCAGAATCAGCAGGATCGCCGGGAAGGTGAATACGAAGTACACCAGTTCCGGAACAGTCATGATCAGGTGCGCCAGGGACGCCGCGAACAGCGTGCCGATCGCCACTTTCATGGCATGGCTGGCGCCGCGTTCTTCCCAGGTGATCGACAGGCGCTCGATGGTCATGGTCAGAATTACCATCGGGAACAGCGCTACCGACAGACCGCGCTCAAGTCCGAGCTTGTGACTGAACAGGCTGATCGCCGCAATCAGCACCACCACGAAGGTCAGCACCACCGACAGGCGCGGCAGCATTTGCAGCTTCAAATGTTCCAGATACGAGCGCAGTGACAAACCAAGTGCGGTGATCACGGTAAACAGCAGGATGCCGAAACCCAACTGCGTCTCGCGGAAGGCCAGGGCGATCAGCACCGGCGTGAACGTGCCGAGGGTCTGCAGGCCGATCAGGTTGCGCAGGATCAGGATCACCAGCACGCCGATCGGGATCATCACCATGATCATGAAGGTCTGCTGGGTTTGCAGCGGCAGGCCGTACAGCGAGTATTCAAGGAAGTTGGCGTCGGTGTTTTCATCGGTCAGCTTGGCCAGACGAATCGCGTTCATCTCGCTGTTGTTCAGGCTGAAGGTCACGTTGGCTTTCTTGCCGCCGTCGACGGTGATCAGGTTTTCATCACCGCTCCACCACAGCAGGCGGTCAGTGGGCAGGCCTTGCTCGCCGGTTTCCGGGTTGAAGTACAGCCAGTCGGTGCCGTTGAAGCTGCGCAGCCACAGTTCAGGGGTTTGTGGTTGATCGGCGACGAGGCGGATGGTGTGGACTTTTTCCACCGGCACGTGGGCGATGGACAGCAGCAATTCGACGATTTTGGCTTTGTGCGGCGTCGACGGATCGCCGGCCAGCAGCAGTTTCACGTTGTCGTCGTTGACGTTGTTGACGCGTTTGATCGCTTCGCCAATGAAGGTCTCGACGTCGGCCGAGTGCTGGCGGATCGGGGCGAGCAGGGCTTCGGCGGCGATCTTTTCCGGGCCTTCGATGGCCATGCTGTCACGGAACGTCGGGCCCTTGATCTTGGTTTTTTCAGCGGTGTAACGCTTGGTCAGCACCAGACGGTAATAAAGGGTCTGGTTGCCCTTGGCCCGGCGTGCCGACCACGTGACCTTGCGGTTGCCGTCGACCCGGTTGACCGCCACGCCGTAATTGTTGGAGATAAAGCTTTCATTGAGGCTGACGTAATCGCGGCTCAGGGGCGGCACGAACATCTGGATCTTCACCGGATCCTTGGTGCTGGCGACGAACTCGACCTTGGCGTCGATGTTCCACAAGTCGTCGGTGGCATCTTCGGTCACCGGAATGCCGAGCACGAAAATCTGATAGGCCGTAACCGAAACGCCCAGCAACACCAGGATGGTGATCAAGACTTTCAGGTGGAAGGTTAGAGAACGCATGGAAATTACTCGGCGGTATGAGCGGCGATGGTGCAGGCGGGTTTGCCGGCAGCGTATTTAAGACTGGGATCGACCAGCGCATCGAAGCGTTTCAGCGCCTCGGAGCCAATCAAAAGCGGGTATTGGAACGCACTACGGTCGGTCAGGTTCACTTCGATGCTGCGCATTGCCGAACCCATGCAGATGTCCAGCTCGATCACCGGGCGGGCGGTGTACTTCTTGCCTTCTTCCGGGTCGTAGTCGCCGGCGCGGCGCTTGATCTTGCTGACCCGGGCCAGCGGCCGTTCGATCGGGTGCGAATGCGCGGCGTCGATGGCCAGGTAGAAACGTACCCAGGACTCGCCGTTGCGCTTGAAGCGTTTAATGTCGCGGGCGCTCAGGGAGGCGGTTTTCGCCCCGGTGTCGAGTTTCGCCGCCACTTCCAGGTTGATCCCGTCGAGGGCAGCGTATTCGTTGAGGCCGTACACGGTCTTTTCCCCCGCCGCAGCAAGGCCGGGCAGGCAAAACAATGCAAAGAATGTGGGGAAGGGCTTGAGTCTCATAAATCCTGGCGAGCAGCGTTCCGTTTCTCGGTTCAGGGCCATGGCATCAGGTAATCCTGTCTGCCCATGCGCCTTCGTGTGCCTATCAGCTTTTTATGACAAGCCGTGCAAATGACTCGCAAATGCGGGCGGCATTCTAGCACGGTGGTTTTATGGCGCCAGCGTCGGGACCGGTCTATAACCCTTGGGGTTGATTTGAAGGCTTGTTAGACGATTGTCGACAATCTCGATTTATCCTTTGACTGATGCGGGTTGATTCGCTAGTTTTTGCCGCATTGGATTTGAAGGTGTCGACAATATGCTGGATCAACTCGATCCCCCGGTGATCAATGGCGACGACTCCGAGACGCTCTCGGAAAACGTCTTCCGGCGCATTCAGGCGGCCATCGTCAAAGGTGAGATCGCTCCGGGCAGCAAGATCTCCGAGCCGGAACTGGCGCGCACCTATGGCATCAGCCGTGGGCCGCTGCGCGAAGCGATCCATCGTCTGGAAGGCCAGCGTCTGCTGGTGCGCGTACCGCACGTCGGTGCGCGGGTGGTGTCGCTCAGCCATGCCGAATTGCTCGAACTCTACGAAATCCGCGAATCCCTCGAAGGCATGGCCTGCCGTCTGGCGGCCGAACGCATGAGCGTCGAAGAAATCGACGAACTGCGCCGGGTGCTGGAAACCCATGAGCGCGACGCGGCGTTTCAGGCCGGCGTCGGTTACTACCAGCAGGAAGGCGACTTCGACTTCCACTACCGGATCATCCAGGGCAGCGGCAACCGCACCCTCACGCAAATGCTCTGCGGCGAGCTCTACCAGCTGGTGCGCATGTACCGCATCCAGTTTTCCACCACGCCCAACCGCCCGCGCCAGGCCTTTGCCGAACACCACCGGATTCTCGATGCCATCGCCGACCGTGACGGCGAGCTCGCGGAATTGTTGATGCGCCGTCACATCGGCGCCTCGAAACGCAACATCGCCCGTCACTACCAGGACGGCGCCGACAACAAGACAGCCACTGAACGAGGTGAGTCATGAGTTCCAACAAGAGCACTCCAGGCCAGCGTTTCCGCGATGCGGTCGCCAGCGAACATCCGCTGCAAGTGGTCGGGGCGATCAACGCCAACCACGCGCTGCTGGCCAAGCGCGCCGGTTTCAAGGCGATTTACCTGTCGGGTGGCGGGGTGGCTGCCGGCTCCCTCGGCGTACCGGACCTGGGCATCACCGGCCTGGATGACGTACTGACCGACGTGCGCCGCATCACCGATGTCTGCGACCTGCCGCTGCTGGTAGACGTGGACACCGGTTTCGGCGCCTCGGCGTTCAACGTGGCCCGCACCGTGAAGTCGATGATCAAGTTCGGCGCGGCGGCGATTCACATCGAAGACCAGGTCGGCGCCAAGCGCTGCGGCCACCGCCCCAATAAAGAGATCGTGACCCAGCAGGAAATGGTCGACCGCATCAAGGCCGCCGTCGATGCTCGCACCGACGACAGCTTCGTGATCATGGCCCGCACCGACGCGTTGGCCGTTGAAGGTCTGGAATCGGCACTGGATCGCGCTGCCGCGTGCATCGAGGCCGGCGCCGACATGATCTTCCCGGAAGCCATCACTGAACTGGAGATGTACAAGCTGTTCGCCAGCCGCGTGAAAGCGCCGATCCTGGCAAACATCACCGAATTCGGCTCGACGCCGCTGTACACCACCGAGCAGCTTGCGGGAGCAGATGTGTCGCTGGTGCTGTACCCGCTGTCGGCGTTCCGCGCGATGAACAAGGCTGCGGAAAACGTCTACACCGCGATCCGCCGCGACGGCACTCAGCAGAATGTCATCGACACCATGCAGACTCGCATGGAGCTTTACGATCGCATCGATTACCACACCTTCGAGCAGAAGCTCGACGCGTTGTTTGCGGCGAAGAAGTAAGCCGCAACTGTACTCCCTAATAAATTCAAGATTGGAGACAACAATGGCTGAAGCAAAAGTACTCAGTGGCGCCGGGCTCCGGGGCCAGGTTGCCGGGCAAACCGCACTGTCCACCGTGGGCCAGGCCGGTGCCGGGCTGACCTATCGCGGCTATGACGTGCGCGAACTGGCGGCAGACGCACAATTTGAAGAAGTGGCGTACCTGCTGCTCTACGGAGAGCTGCCGACCCAGGCACAACTCGCCGACTATCAAGGCAAACTGAGCAAGCTGCGCGACCTGCCGCAAGCGCTGAAAGAAGTGCTGGAACGCATCCCCGCCGACGCCCACCCGATGGACGTGATGCGTACCGGTTGCTCGTTCCTGGGCAACATCGAACCGGAGAAAGACTTCTCCGAGCAACGCGACAAGACCGACCGCCTGCTGGCCGCGTTCCCGGCGATCATGTGCTACTGGTATCGCTTCAGCCACGACGGCAAACGCATCAATTGCGTGACGGACGAGCCGTCCATCGGCGGCCACTTCCTGCACCTGCTGCACGACAAGAAACCGAGTGAACTGCACGTCAAAGTGATGAACGTGTCGCTGATCCTCTACGCCGAGCACGAATTCAACGCCTCGACCTTCACCGCTCGGGTGTGTGCTTCGACCCTGTCCGATCTGTACTCGTGCATCACGGCAGCCATCGGCTCGCTGCGCGGCCCGCTGCACGGCGGCGCCAACGAAGCGGCGATGGAAATGATCGAGCGCTTCTCGTCGCCGGAAGAGGCGATCAAAGGCACCCTCGGCATGCTCGAGCGCAAGGACAAGATCATGGGCTTCGGCCACGCGATCTATAAGGACAGCGATCCGCGCAACGAGGTGATCAAGGGCTGGTCGAAAAAACTCGCCGACGAAGTGGGCGACAAGGTGTTGTTCCCCGTTTCCGAAGCCATCGACAAGACCATGTGGGAGCAGAAGAAACTGTTCCCCAACGCCGACTTCTACCATGCCTCGGCGTACCACTTCATGGGCATCCCGACCAAGCTGTTCACCCCGATCTTCGTCTGCTCGCGCCTGACCGGCTGGGCGGCGCACGTGTTCGAACAGCGCGCCAACAACCGCATCATCCGTCCAAGCGCCGAGTATGTAGGCGTCGAACAGCGCAAGTTCGTGCCAATCGAACGTCGCTGAATGGTGGGCTGACCTGGAGCTTGAGAACACCGATACACCCTGTGGGAGCGAGCTTGCTCGCGATTGCGGTACATCAGTCGACATCAGTGTTGAATGTCAGTCCGCTTTCGCGAGCAAGCTCGCTCCCACAAGGGGCTGTGTGAATCTTGAGACCCGTGCCAGGCCCCACCTTTTTGTTATCACCGTGACCGAGTCCTGACCGATGAACACAGAATTTCGCAAGAACCTGCCCGGCACGCCGCTGGACTTTTTCGACGTCCGTGCGGCTGTCGATGCGATCCAGCCCGGCAGCTACGACACCCTGCCGTACACCTCCCGCGTGCTGGCGGAAAACCTCGTGCGTCGCTGCGACCCGGCCACGCTCACCGATTCCCTGAAACAACTGATCGAGCGCAAACGCGACCTCGACTTCCCGTGGTTCCCGGCCCGCGTGGTGTGCCACGACATTCTCGGCCAGACCGCGCTGGTGGATCTGGCCGGCCTGCGCGACGCGATTGCCCAGCAGGGCGGCGACCCGGCGCAGGTCAACCCGGTGGTGCCGACGCAATTGATCGTCGACCACTCGCTGGCGGTGGAGGCGGGCGGTTTTGACAAGCAGGCGTTCGAGAAAAACCGCGCCATCGAAGACCGTCGCAACGAAGACCGATTCCACTTCATCAACTGGACCAGGAAGGCGTTCAAAAACGTCGACGTGATCCCGCCGGGTAACGGCATCATGCACCAGATCAACCTGGAGAAAATGTCCCCGGTGATCCAGGTGCGCGACGGCGTGGCATTCCCGGACACCTGCGTCGGCACCGACAGCCACACCCCGCACGTCGATGCCCTGGGCGTGATTGCCATCGGCGTCGGTGGGCTTGAAGCCGAGAGCGTGATGCTTGGCCGCGCGTCATGGATGCGCCTGCCGGAAAGCGTCGGCGTCGAACTGACCGGCAAGCTGCAACCGGGTATCACCGCCACCGACATGGTACTGGCGCTGACCGAGTACCTGCGCAAACAGAAAGTGGTCGGCGCATGGCTGGAGTTCTTCGGTGAAGGTGCTAGCGCGTTGACCCTAGGCGATCGCGCCACCATCTCCAACATGGCTCCGGAATACGGCGCTACGGCGGCGATGTTCTACATCGACCAGCAGACCATCGATTACCTGAAACTCACCGGTCGTGAAGACCAGCAAGTGCAACTGGTCGAGCAGTACGCCAATCAGATCGGTCTGTGGGCCGACAGCCTGAAAGGTGCGCAATACGAGCGCGGCCTGACCTTCGATCTGTCTTCTGTGGTGCGCAACATGGCCGGCCCGAGCAACCCGCACGCCCGTGTGGCGGTGTCGGATCTGGCGGCCAAAGGTATCGCCGGCCAGTGGGAAGACGTGCCGGGGCAAATGCCCGACGGCGCAGTGATCATCGCTGCCATCACCAGTTGCACCAACACCAGCAACCCGCGCAACGTGATTGCCGCCGGCCTGCTGGCGCGCAATGCCAACAAGCTCGGGCTGACCCGCAAGCCGTGGGTCAAGTCGTCGCTGGCGCCGGGTTCGAAAACCGTGGCGCTGTACCTCGATGAAGCAGGGCTGACCACGGAGCTGGAGCAGCTCGGTTTCGGCGTCGTCGCGTTTGCCTGCACAACCTGCAACGGCATGTCCGGGGCGCTGGATCCGGTGATTCAACAAGAAATCATCGACCGCGATCTGTACGCCACCGCTGTGCTGTCCGGCAACCGCAACTTCGACGGGCGGATTCACCCGTACGCCAAGCAGGCGTTCCTCGCTTCGCCGCCGCTGGTGGTGGCCTACGCGATTGCCGGGACCATCCGTTTCGACATCGAAAAAGACGTGCTCGGCGTGGTCGACGGCAAGGAAATCCGCCTGAAAGACATCTGGCCGAGCGACGAAGAAATCGACGCGGTGGTGAAATCTTCGGTCAAGCCTGAGCAGTTCCGTCAGGTCTACATTCCGATGTTCGCCGTCCATGAAGACACCGGCCCGAAAGTCACGCCGCTGTACGACTGGCGCGAAATGAGCACCTACATCCGCCGTCCTCCGTACTGGGAAGGTGCGCTGGCCGGGGCGCGGCCGCTCAAGGGCATGCGCCCGCTGGCGGTGCTGCCGGACAACATCACCACCGATCACCTGTCGCCGTCGAACGCGATCATGCTCGACAGCGCCGCCGGTGAGTACCTGGCGAAAATGGGCCTGCCGGAAGAGGACTTCAACTCCTACGCGACCCACCGTGGCGACCACTTGACCGCGCAGCGTGCGACCTTCGCCAACCCGAAACTGTTCAACGAAATGGTCGTGGAAAACGGCAAGGTCAAGCAGGGTTCGCTGGCGCGCGTTGAGCCGGAAGGCAAAGTGATGCGCATGTGGGAAGCCATCGAAACCTACATGGAACGCAAGCAGCCGCTGATCATCATCGCCGGCGCCGACTACGGCCAGGGTTCATCCCGCGACTGGGCGGCCAAAGGCGTGCGTCTGGCGGGTGTGGAAGCGATTGTCGCCGAAGGTTTCGAGCGCATTCACCGCACCAACCTGGTGGGCATGGGCGTGTTGCCGCTGGAATTCAAACCGGGCACCGACCGCAAGACCCTGGGTATCGACGGCAGCGAAACCTACGACGTGATCGGCGAGCGCACCCCTCGCGCCGACCTGACGCTGGTGATCCATCGCAAGAACGGCGAGCGCGTCGACGTACCGGTGACCTGCCGCCTCGACACCGCCGAAGAAGTGTCGATCTACGAGGCCGGCGGCGTATTGCAGCGCTTCGCTCAGGACTTCCTCGAAGAGTCGGCGGTTGCCGTTTAAATCAGTTAGTGCGAGCGCGGGTCAGTAGACCCGCGTTTGCGGATAAGGAGCACCATGGCTCACGCAGCTAAGTTCGCACCGCAGATCAAAATCCCCGCTACCTACATGCGTGGCGGCACCAGCAAAGGCGTGTTTTTCAGCCTCACCGACCTGCCTGAAGCGGCGCAAATTCCCGGCCCGACCCGCGATGCCCTGTTGCTGCGGGTAATCGGCAGCCCCGACCCCTACGACAAACAGATCGACGGCATGGGCGGCGCCACTTCCAGCACCAGCAAAACCGTGATCCTGTCGAAAAGCATCAAGGCCGATCACGACGTCGATTACCTGTTCGGTCAGGTGTCCATCGACAAGCCGTTCGTGGACTGGAGCGGCAACTGCGGCAACCTGTCGGCAGCGGTCGGTTCGTTCGCCATCAGCAATGGCCTGGTGGACGCCAGCCGCATTCCGCACAACGGCGTGGCGGTGGTTCGCGTGTGGCAGGCCAATATCGGCAAAACCATCATTGCCCACGTGCCGATCACCAATGGCGAAGTCCAGGAAACCGGTGATTTCGAACTCGACGGCGTGACCTTTCCGGCGGCCGAAGTCCAGGTCGAATTCCTGGACCCGGCGGCGGAAGAAGAGGGCGGCGGTGGCTCGATGTTCCCCACCGGCAACCTGATCGATGAGCTGGAAGTGCCGGGCGTCGGCACGCTCAAGGCGACGATGATCAACGCGGGTATCCCGACGATCTTCGTCAACGCTGAAGATATTGGTTACACCGGGACCGAATTGCAGAGCGCGATCAACAGCGACCCGAAAGCGTTGCAGATGTTCGAGACCATTCGCGCTTACGGTGCTTTGCGCATGGGGCTGATTTCCAATCTGGATGAAGCGGCCAAGCGTCAGCACACGCCTAAGGTGGCTTTCGTGGCCAAGCCTGCGGATTACGTGGCGTCCAGTGGCAAGACGATTGGCGCCGGTGATGTGGATTTGCTGGTGCGGGCGTTGTCGATGGGCAAGCTGCACCACGCGATGATGGGCACGGCGGCGGTGGCGATTGGTACCGCCGCGGCCATTTCCGGCACCTTGGTAAACCTCGCGGCGGGCGGTATTGAGCGGAATGCGGTGCGGTTCGGGCATCCGTCCGGAACGTTGCGCGTCGGGGCTGAGGCCAGTCTGGAAAACGGTGAATGGATCGTGAAGAAAGCGATCATGAGCCGTAGTGCGCGCGTCCTGATGGAAGGTTACGTCCGCGTGCCTGGGGATTCGTTCTGACGAACATTCGCTGAGAGCGAGCCTGATCGCTCTCAGCGCTTTGCGCATTTAAATAACAAGAAAAATTAGCCCTGAACCGAGGTCCCATCAACGAACCACTTTGAAGAGTGAATCGAACATGAGCGCCAACGTCGACCTGAACAACCGTCCCGACTACGACCGTGTCCTGCAGGACATCGCCGATTACGTCCTCACCTGTAAAATCGAATCCGCCGAAGCCCTCGACACCGCCCGCAACTGCCTGATGGACACCCTGGGCTGCGGCCTGCTGGCCCTGCGTTTCCCTGAATGCACCAAACACCTTGGCCCCATCGTCGAAGGCACCGTCGTGCCGTTCGGCGCCCGAGTGCCTGGCACGTCCTACCGCCTCGACCCGGTGAAAGCCGCGTGGGACATCGGCTGCATCGTGCGCTGGCTCGATTACAACGACACCTGGCTCGCCGCTGAATGGGGTCATCCGTCGGACAATCTCGGCGGGATTCTCGCGGTGGCCGATCACCTGTCGCAAAAGCGTCTGGCCAATGGCGAGGCGCCGCTGACGGTGCGCGATGTGCTCGAAGCGATGATCATGGCCCACGAGATTCAGGGCGTGATTGCCCTGGAAAACTCCTTCAACCGCGTAGGACTCGATCACGTCATTCTGGTGAAAGTCGCCTCGACTGCCGTGACCGCCAAACTGATGGGCGCCAACCGTGAGCAGCTGTTATCCGCGTTGTCCCATGCGTTCGCCGATGGTCAGGCATTGCGTACTTACCGCCATGCGCCGAACGCCGGCTCGCGAAAATCCTGGGCGGCAGGGGATGCATCGAGCCGGGGCGTGCGGCTGGCGGATATCGCGATGCGTGGCGAAATGGGGATTCCCGGCGTCTTGACTGCCAGACAATGGGGCTTTTACGACGTTCTCTTCAGCCACACCAACAACGATCTGGCGCTCAAGCCCGAAGACAAACGCGCCTTCAGCTTCTCGCGGCCGTTCGGCAGTTACGTGATGGAAAACGTTTTGTTCAAGATCAGTTTCCCCGCCGAATTCCACGCGCAAACCGCCTGCGAAGCCGCCGTGGCCCTGCACCCGCAAGTGCGCAATCGTCTGCATGAAATCGACCGGATCGTCATCACCACCCACGAATCGGCGATCCGCATCATTTCCAAGGTCGGGCCGTTGGCCAACGCCGCCGACCGTGATCACTGTCTCCAGTACATGACCGCTGTGCCGCTGGCGTTCGGCAATCTGGTGGCCGAGCACTACGAGGATGATTTCCACAAGGCCCATCCGGTCATCGACGTGCTGCGCGAGAAAATGGTCATCGTCGAGGATCCGCGTTTCACCCGCGAATACCTCGAAGCCGACAAACGCTCGATTGCAAATGCGGTGCAGGTGTTTTTCAAGGACGGTTCGAGCACGGAAAACGTGGTGGTGGAATACCCGATCGGGCATCGCCGGCGCCGCGCCGAGGGTATCCCATTGCTGGAGGACAAGTTCAGGGCAAATCTGGCCACCCGGTTCACCGGGCAGCGCAGCGGGGAGATTGTGGCGCTGTGCAAGGATCAGGCGCGGCTTGAAGCCACGCCGGTGAACCGGTTTGTCGATTTGTTTGTTATCTGAGGGACTGCGTGATCGTTCTTCGCGGGCAAGCCACGCTCCCACAGGGTTTTGTTGTGAATGCAAAATCTGCGTACACCACAAAACCCTGTGGGAGCTGGCTTGCCAGCGATGGCGGCTGCAAGGGCGCTACAAATCTATTTGAAACGCCGCTCCACGCCTTTTTCCACGAGGATCTTCGCGGAGATTTCTTCCACCGAAAAATGCGTGGAGTTGATGTGCGGAATGTTCTCGCGGCGGAACAGGTTTTCCACCTCGCGGACTTCGAACTCGCACTGGGCGTAGCTCGAATAACGGCTGTTGGGCTTGCGTTCGTTGCGGATCGCGGTGAGGCGGTCCGGGTCGATGGTCAGGCCGAACAGCTTGTGCTGGTGGGCGCGCAGGGCGGCCGGCAGTTGCAGGCGTTCCATGTCGTCTTCGGTCAGCGGGTAGTTGGCCGCGCGGATGCCGAACTGCATCGCCATGTACAGGCACGTCGGCGTCTTACCACAACGCGACACGCCCACTAGTATCAGATCGGCCTTGTCGTAATAGTGCGTACGGGCGCCATCGTCGTTGTCGAGGGCGAAGTTCACCGCCTCGATCCGCTCCATGTAGTTGGAGTTATGGCCGATGGAGTGGGATTTGCCGACGGTGTAGGAAGAATGCTCGGTCAATTCCTGCTCGAGCGGGGCGAGGAACGTCGAGAAGATGTCGATCATGAAACCATTGGAGGTTGCGAGAATCTCACGGATGTCCTGATTGACGATGGTGTCGAAGATGATCGGCCGGAAACCGTCGGTTTCAGCGGCTTTGTTGATTTGTTGTACCATGGCCCGCGCTTTTTCAACGCTGTCGATGTACGGCCGCGTGAATTTGCTGAAGGTAATGTTTTCGAACTGCGCCAGAAGGCTTTGACCCAGGGTTTCGGCGGTGATACCGGTGCCATCGGAGATAAAGAAAGCAGATCGTTTCATTTGCACCTTGGGCCTTAAGCTAATGAGCATTTCTGGATATGATAGGCGCGATTTGCCGGCCGCCATCGGCCCGCATTCTCACTTATTTTCCAGGTCCAGGCCATACAGCCGGCCAACGCTCCCCCGAGCCGCCGGTTTCTGAGCTTTTCCAACACAGTTAGTGGAGAGATCACCTTGGTAGAGTACGTAGTTTCCCTCGATAAGCTCGGCAAACACGATGTTGAGCATGTGGGGGGCAAGAACGCATCCCTGGGCGAGATGATCAGTAACCTGGCCGGTGCCGGTGTTTCGGTCCCCGGCGGCTTCGCCACCACGGCGCAAGCCTATCGCGACTTCCTGGAACTGAGCGGTCTGAACGATCAGATCCACAAGGCCCTCGATGCGCTGGACGTCGATGACGTCAATGCCCTGGCCAAGACCGGCGCCCAGATCCGCCAATGGATCATGGAGGCCGAATTCCCTGAAAAACTGAACACCGAGATCCGCACCGCGTTCGCCGCGCTGTCGGCCGGTAATCCTGATGTGGCCGTGGCCGTGCGTTCCTCCGCCACCGCCGAAGACTTGCCGGACGCTTCGTTCGCCGGTCAGCAGGAAACCTTCCTGAACATCCGTGGCGTTGACAACGTCATCCGCGCGGCCAAGGAAGTGTTCGCCTCCCTTTTCAACGACCGTGCCATTTCCTACCGCGTGCACCAGGGCTTCGACCACAAGCTGGTCGCCCTGTCGGCCGGCGTGCAGCGCATGGTGCGTTCGGAAACCGGCACCGCCGGCGTGATGTTCACCCTCGATACCGAATCCGGCTTCCGTGACGTAGTGTTCATCACCGGCGCCTACGGTCTGGGCGAAACCGTCGTACAAGGCGCGGTGAACCCGGACGAATTCTATGTCCACAAGGGCACGCTGGCTGCCGGTCGTCCGGCGATCCTGCGTCGCAACCTGGGCAGCAAAGCCATCAAGATGATCTACGGCGACGAGGCCAAGGCCGGTCGTTCTGTGAAAACCGTTGAAGTCGACAAGACCGATCGCGCACGTTTCTGCCTGACCGACGCTGAAGTCAGCGAGCTGGCCAAGCAGGCGATGATCATCGAGAAGCACTATGGCTGCCCGATGGACATCGAGTGGGCCAAGGACGGTGACGACGGCAAGCTCTACATCGTGCAGGCCCGTCCGGAAACCGTGAAAAGCCGCACCCAGGCCAACGTCATGGAACGTTACCTGCTGAAAGAAACCGGCACCGTATTGGTTGAAGGCCGTGCCATCGGTCAGCGCATCGGCGCGGGCAAGGTACGGATCATCAAGGACGTCTCCGAGATGGACAAGGTCCAGCCGGGTGACGTGCTGGTCTCCGACATGACCGACCCGGACTGGGAACCGGTAATGAAGCGCGCCAGCGCTATCGTGACCAACCGTGGCGGCCGTACCTGCCACGCGGCGATCATCGCCCGTGAGCTGGGTATTCCGGCAGTGGTCGGTTGCGGCAACGCCACCCAACTGCTGAAGGATGGCCAGGGCGTGACCGTGTCCTGCGCCGAAGGCGACACCGGTTACATCTTCGAAGGCGAACTGGGCTTCGACGTCAAGAAGAACTCCGTGGACGCCATGCCGGAGCTGCCGTTCAAGATCATGATGAACGTCGGCAACCCGGACCGCGCCTTCGACTTCGCGCAACTGCCGAACGCCGGTGTGGGCCTGGCCCGCCTGGAATTCATCATCAACCGCATGATCGGCGTCCACCCGAAAGCGCTGCTGAACTACGACGGCCTGCCGCAGGACATCAAGGAAAGCGTCGACAAACGCATCGCCGGTTACGACGATCCGGTCGGCTTCTACGTCGAAAAACTGGTTGAGGGCATCAGCACCCTGGCTGCTGCGTTCGCACCGAAGAAGGTCATCGTGCGTCTGTCGGACTTCAAGTCCAACGAATACGCCAACCTGATCGGCGGCAAACTGTACGAGCCGGAAGAAGAAAACCCGATGCTGGGCTTCCGTGGCGCTTCGCGTTACATCAGCGAATCGTTCCGTGACTGCTTCGAACTCGAGTGCCGTGCGCTGAAGCGCGTGCGCAACGAGATGGGCCTGACCAACGTCGAAATCATGGTGCCGTTCGTCCGTACCCTCGGCGAAGCCAGCCAGGTGGTGGATCTGCTCGCCGAAAACGGCCTGGCCCGTGGCGACAACGGTCTGCGCGTGATCATGATGTGCGAACTGCCATCCAACGCGATCCTGGCTGAAGAATTCCTCGAATTCTTCGACGGTTTCTCGATCGGCTCCAACGACCTGACTCAGCTGACGCTGGGTCTGGACCGCGACTCCGGGATCATCGCGCACCTGTTCGACGAGCGTAATCCGGCGGTCAAGAAGCTGTTGGCCAACGCAATTGCCGCGTGCAACAAGGCCGGCAAGTACATCGGCATCTGCGGTCAGGGCCCTTCGGACCACCCGGACCTCGCCAAGTGGCTGATGGAGCAGGGCATCGAAAGCGTGTCGCTGAACCCGGACACCGTGCTGGAAACCTGGTTCTTCCTTGCCGAAGGCCAGGCGGCGGAATAAGCCGTGAATGAAGCCTCGGCCCGGTGAACCGGGGCGGGGCTTTAAGATTGAAGTAGGGCGAGCTCTCCGGATGCCGCCCTTTTTTGTGCAAGAGCATCATGCAAAGCAGCAGCAACCTATTTCCTGTCGCCCTGATCAGCGCCGAACGACGCGGTGATCTGAGCGAAGACGTTTACCGTTTGAAACCGGGCAACAGCCCTGACTGGTCCGTGGAAATCGCAGTGACCCGTCTCGGCATGGCCGATGAGCCGGCATCGCGCGGCGTGCCGGTGATCTTGCTGCACGGCAGTTTTTCCAACCGGCGCTTCTGGTTTTCGCCGAAGGGCCTGGGCCTGGGCGCGTATCTGACGCGTCTGGGATTCGATGTGTGGATCCCGGAAATGCGCGGTCACGGTTTGTCCCGGCGTAACGAGGACTACCGCCGCAACCGCGTCGCCGACTATGCCCGTTACGATCTGCCGGCGATTGCCGCGTTTGTGCGTGAGCAGAGCGGGCAGATTCCGCACTGGATCGGCCACTCGCTGGGGGGCATCACGTTGGCCGCCGCACTGGGCGGCGAATACCTGGGTGAGCCTGCGGTGGCGTCGGCGGCGTTTTTCGGCACCCAGGTCAGCCGCACATACTGGCCGCTGAAGATTCCGCCGGTGGAATGGGGTGGGCGCTTCATTCTCAAGCGTTTTGCCCAATTGTCAGGCTCGCGGCTCAAGCGCGGCCCGGAAGACGAACCGATCGGTCTGGCGCTGGAAAGCATGCGCTGGTACGGCCTGTTCGGTCGTTTCGGCGACAAGGACAAGGATTGGTGGGCAGGTCTTGCCGATGTGCGGGTTCCGGTGTTGGCGGTGAGCGCGGCAGGCGATCACCAGGATCCGGCCTGGGCGTGCCGCAAGCTGTTCGAGCAGATCGGCTCCGAGCACAAGCAGTTCATCAACCTGGGCCGTGAGCAGGGTTTCAATGATCAGTTCGGGCATGTCGAAATGCTGGTGAGCAAGGCGGCGCAGGCTGAAGTCTGGCCGCTGGTGGCGCGTTGGCTGGCGGATCAGCACACGTCGTTGCTCGGTGAGAAGCCGGATCTGGCGGCAGCGGTCTGAGTGCGGCGCCCTGAAAAGGGCATTTCGTTCGGGTCGGCTTGCGGCTAAGATATGACGCGCTGGACGGTTCTGGTCATATTTGGTGACTGTTTTGCTATTCCGTTTCAGCTTGTGTTCAGGTTCGTTCAGTGACCATGACATGGGCTAAGGTAAACAGCGACCGCCGGAACTCGTCTCAGAAGTGTGCGACATCCTTGATCGTCTTCCTTGTTACAGGAGTTATTCGATGAACCATTACCTTACGCCTGACCTGTGCGACGCCTATCCGGAGCTGGTTCAGGTGCTGGACCCGATGTTCAGCAATTTCGGCGGCCGTGATTCGTTCGGCGGCGAGATCGTGACCATCAAGTGCTTCGAAGACAATTCGCTGGTCAAGGAGCAGGTCGAACTCAAGGGTAATGGCAAGGTGCTGGTGGTGGATGGTGGCGGTTCACTGCGCCGTGCATTGCTGGGCGACATGCTCGCCGAGAAAGCCTCGAAAAACGGGTGGGAAGGGCTGGTCATCTACGGCTGCATCCGTGACGTCGACGTCATCGCCCAGACCGATCTTGGCGTGCAGGCCCTGGCCAGTCACCCAATGAAAACGGACAAGCGCGGTATCGGCGACCTCAACGTGCCGGTGACGTTTGCGGGTGTCACTTTCCATCCCGGCCAGTACATCTATGCGGACAACAATGGCGTGATCATCTCGCCAAGTCCGCTGAAAATGCCTGAATAAATCGCGGTAACCATAGGGGTGAGGATGTTCGAGGAAGAAAACGCGCAGTGGGGGCTGGTGCATGCCCTGGTGCTGGACGGTAAAGGCGGTGCGCGTTCGATAGCCCGGACTGATCTCGACGATCTGCAGTTGCAGGCTCATGAAAGCCTGTGGCTGCACTGGGATCGCAGTCACCCGCAGACCCAGACCTGGCTGCGCAAATCCAGTGGGCTCAACGAGTTCGCTTGCGATCTATTGCTGGAAGAAAATACTCGTCCACGTCTGTTGCCGTTGCCGGATTCCGAGCTGCTGCTGTTTTTGCGCGGGGTCAATCTCAACCCGGGCGCCGAGCCGGAAGACATGGTGTCGGTGCGCATTTTCGCTTCGGCCCAGCGAGTGATTTCCCTGCGATTGCGTCCGCTGCGAGCCACCGACGAGTTGCTGGTGATGTTGGGCGAGGGCAAGGGGCCGAAAACTTCGTCCGAACTGATGCTGTATCTGGCGCAACTCCTCACCAACAAGGTGCAGGATCTGGTGACTTGCCTCTCTGAAGTGGTCGATGAAGAGGAAGAAAAACTGGATGCCGACGAACGGTATACCCCCGAGCATGGCGCCATTTTGCACATCCGTCGCAGGGCCGCCGGACTCAAGCGTTTTCTGGCACCGCAGCGGGATATTTTCGGACAGCTGACAAGGATAAAACTGCCGTGGTTCGTCGATGACGATGCCGACTACTGGAACGAATTGAACAACAGCCTGACCCGTTATCTCGAAGAGCTCGAATTGACCCGAGAGCGCGTGGGGCTTGTGCTGGACGCCGAAGACCGGCGCTTGAGCGTGCGCATGAACCGCACCATGTACCGCTTCGGGATCATCACCTGCATCTTTCTGCCGATGAGTTTTCTGACCGGTCTGCTGGGCATCAACGTTGGCGGCATTCCGTTCTCGAGCAGCCCTTATGGTTTCCTGATCGCCTGCCTGACAGTGCTCGCCCTGGCCCTCGGACAATGGTGGTTGTTCCGCCGTTTGCGCTGGGTATGAAGATGCGCCATGTGACCCGACCAAATTTGCCCGCGTCTTTCACAGACATCACGAGAGGTGCGTATGCACGATCCGTTTGAACAGTCTTTGCGCGACATGCTCAACGCCTCGCCGTCCGGCCGCGACGACGATGCCTGCCTGGGCCGCGTACTCAAAACCGCCAACCGCCAGGTGGGCGCCGGCGATCTGTTCAGCCTGCTGGGCCGCTGGCTGCCCGCGCTGATGATCGCCCTGAACAACGGCTCGGCCCATGTCGCGCCGGTCTCCCGTCTCCGTAAACCTACCGCTCGCACTGCTGATAAGGCTGATTGAATATGGAACTTGATCTCTGGACTCAGAGCCTCGTCACTGCAATGACTGCGTTGTGGACCAAAGTCGCTAATTTCATTCCGAACCTGTTCGGCGCACTGGTTGTGCTGCTATTGGGTTTTGTCGTGGCCAAGTTGCTGGACACCTTGCTGTCCAAATTGCTGGCCAAACTGGGTCTCGATCGCCTGATGGGCGGCACCGGCCTGACAAAATTGATGTCCCGCGCGGGGCTGCAAGTGCCGATCTCGACCCTGATCGGCAAGATCGTCTATTGGTTCGTTCTGCTGATTTTCCTGGTATCGGCAGCAGAATCCCTTGGACTTGAGCGAGTTTCAGCTACGCTTGACATGCTCGCGCTGTATTTGCCGAAAGTATTCGGTGCCGCGCTGGTGTTGCTGGTGGGCGTCCTGCTCGCGCAACTGGCCAATGGCCTGGTTCGCGGGGCGGCAGAAGGCGTAGGCCTGGACTACGCTTCAGGACTTGGGCGAATCGCCCAGGGCCTGGTGATCATCATCAGCATTTCGGTCGCGATCAGTCAGCTGGAGGTCAAGACCGACCTGCTGAACCATGTGATCGTCATCGTATTGATTACCGTTGGTCTGGCTGTTGCCTTGGCCATGGGTTTGGGAAGCCGGGAAATTGCCGGTCAGATTCTTGCGGGAATCTATGTGCGTGAGTTGTATCAGGTTGGGCAACAAGTGCGTATTGGCGAGGTCGAAGGCCAGATCGAAGAGATCGGCACGGTTAAGACCACATTGCTGACCGATGAGGGTGAGCTAGTCTCTCTCTCCAATCGGATCCTGCTGGAGCAGCATGTGAGTAGCCGCTAACCCGGCAAACCCTGCTAATGTATGCCGCCGCAAAATGCCAGCTGATGCTGGCTGCGGTGGACATTGACCTGACTGTCGGCACGACTTGTTTTGAATAAAGCCCAAACGCTATCCACGCGCTACGACCCCCGCGAGCTCTCTGACGAGGAGTTGGTCGCGCGCTCGCATACCGAGCTGTTTCACGTGACGCGCGCCTATGAAGAACTGATGCGGCGTTACCAGCGGACATTATTTAACGTCTGTGCACGATATCTTGGGAACGATCGCGATGCAGACGATGTCTGTCAGGAAGTGATGCTTAAGGTGCTGTACGGCCTGAAGAACTTCGAGGGGAAATCAAAGTTCAAGACATGGCTCTACAGCATCACGTACAACGAATGCATCACACAGTATCGGAAGGAACGGCGAAAGCGTCGCTTGATGGACGCACTGAGTCTTGACCCCCTTGAGGAAGCGTCTGAAGAAAAGGCGCCAAAACCCGAGGAAAAGGGTGGACTGGATCGCTGGCTGGTGTATGTGAACCCGATTGATCGGGAAATTCTGGTGCTACGATTTGTCGCAGAGCTGGAGTTCCAGGAGATCGCAGACATCATGCACATGGGTTTGAGTGCGACAAAAATGCGTTACAAACGTGCTCTTGATAAATTGCGTGAGAAATTTGCAGGCATTGCTGAAACTTAGTTCGGCGCAAATATCTCTTACGTGTAGGCAAGTTCTGATAGACTTGCCGCCGAGTTGTCCCCCGGTTTGCGGGACTGCTTCACAATCACCAGATGGGGATTTAACGGATGAAACTGAAAAACACCTTGGGCTTGGCCATTGGTTCTTTGATTGCCGCCACTTCTTTCGGCGCTCTGGCACAAGGCCAAGGCGCAGTTGAAATCGAAGGCTTCGCAAAGAAAGAACAATTCGACAGCGCTCGTAACTTCAAGAACAACGGCAACCTGTTCGGCGGCTCGATCGGTTACTTCCTGACCGACGACGTTGAACTGCGTCTGGGCTACGACGAAGTGCACAACGTGCGTTCCGACGACGGTCGTAACATCAAGGGCGCCAACACCGCTCTGGACGCTCTGTACCACTTCAACAACCCAGGCGACATGCTGCGTCCATACGTATCGGCTGGTTTCTCCGATCAAAGCATCGGCCAGAACGGCACTGGCGGTCGTAACCGTTCTACCTTCGCCAACGTTGGCGGCGGTGCCAAGCTGTACTTCACCGAGAACTTCTACGCCCGTGCTGGCGTTGAAGCTCAATACAACATCGACCAGGGCGACACCGAGTGGGCTCCTAGCGTCGGTATCGGTGTGAACTTCGGTGGCGGCTCCAAGCCAGCTGCTGCTCCAGTTCCAGCTCCGGCTGAAGTCTGCTCCGACAGCGACAACGACGGCGTATGCGACAACGTTGACAAGTGCCCAGACACCCCAGCCAACGTAACTGTTGACGCTGATGGCTGCCCGGCAGTTGCTGAAGTTGTTCGTGTTGAGCTGGACGTGAAGTTCGACTTCGACAAGTCGGTTGTGAAGCCAAACAGCTACGGCGACATCAAAAACCTGGCTGACTTCATGAAGCAGTACCCATCCACCACCACTACTGTTGAAGGTCACACTGACTCCGTCGGTCCTGACGCTTACAACCAGAAACTGTCCGAGCGTCGTGCAAACGCCGTTAAGCAAGTTCTGACCAACCAGTACGGTGTTGAATCGTCCCGCATTCAGTCGATCGGCTACGGCGAATCCCGCCCAGTTGCTGACAACAAAACTGAAGCTGGCCGTGCTGTTAACCGTCGCGTAGAAGCGCAGGTTGAAGCTCAAGCTAAGTAATTAGCTGCCGCTGCGAGAAAAGCCCGGCTTATGCCGGGCTTTTCTTTGCCTGCGATTTGGGTAAACCGAGGATTGTCAGGCCAGGCGTTCGGCTGCCCAGTCAATCGAATCGACCTGGGTCGCAGCGGCTGCGACGGCGCCTATGACCAGAATCGCAGGGCTCTTGAGCCGGAAATCAAGGGCATCGTTTTCCATGGCTGCCAGGTCGCTACGGCATTCGCGTTGTTCCGGCAACGAGGCATTCTCGATCATCGCCACTGGCGTATCCGTCGCCATCCCCCCCGCCAAGAGCTGCTCGCGAATCTCGCCGAGCTTCGCCACCCCCATGTAAATCACCAGCGTCGTTCCGCCTTGCGCCAGCGCCCGCCAGTTCAACTGGCTGTCGTCCTGGGTGTGAGCGGTGACCAGCGTCACGCCCCGGGCCACGCCGCGCAACGTCAGCGGAATATCACATTGGGTCGCGCCCGCAAGCCCGGCGGTGATGCCATTGGCCAACTCCACCTCGACCCCGCGCTCACGCAACCACTGCGCTTCTTCACCTCCACGCCCGAAAATGCACGGATCGCCGCCCTTGAGTCGCACCACGCATTTGCCCTGACGGGCGTAACGCAGCATCAGCCGATGGATGAATGCTTGGGGCGTTGAGCGGCAGCCGCCGCGTTTGCCGACCGCAATGATTCGCGCAGCAGGGCAGTGCTCAAGTACCGCCTCATTGACCAGATCGTCGATCAGCACCACCTCGGCTTCGCGCAAGGCACGCACTGCTTTAAGCGTCAGCAGCTCAGGATCACCGGGACCTGCGCCCACCAACCAGACTTTCGCGCTCATGGTGTTTCCTCTTTAAATGACGGCGACCGGACGCACTTCGGCGGCCAGCAAACGCTTGATTTCCGGGACGCAGGAACCGCATTGCGTGCCGCATCCCAACTTGTTTTTCAAACCCTGCAGATCCAGACCTTCACCAATACCGGCGCAGACCGCGCTGTGGCTGACGTTCTTGCAATTGCACAGGGTCTTGTCCGCCACAACCGGCGTGCCGGCATTGCCCGGCGGTGCACTCATCGGTGCCAGCAGCCAGCGCCGCAGTTGTTCGTCGGCGCGACCCTCCAGCCACAGGCCTTGCAACCAGTGCTGAGCGAGGGTTTCGCCAGCGAGGCGAATCGCAGTGATTCGCCCGTTTTCGATGCGTACCCGCTTGCCGATGGCACGGCGTGGATCGTCATAAGCCAGCACCGGCCCCTCGATCAGGGCCAGGCATTGGTCGATTTCATGCAGCAATTGCGGCTCTGGCGCCATAACGCTGGCTGCACGTATCAACAACGCAGGCCGTTCACGTCCGACAAGGCTGATACTTGTGTAGGAAAAAGCCTCACAGAGCGGTCGAAGCGCCTCGAAGTGCCGTTGAACATCGCCCTCGATCAGTGCGAACAGTTGCCATGGCAACTCCACCGGTTCCAGCCGCACACCGCTGTGCTTGAGTTCCGGTTGTTTCGACAAAGGATCAAAAGCCGGCAGGGTCAGGCTGTTCACGCCGCCCTTGAGGAAACGATCGCCCCAGTGCATCGGCAGGAACGCCTGGCCCGGACGTACGCTGTCATCGCTGGCGACCGCCACGACCACCGCGCCCCGACGACTTTTCAGACTCACCAAATCCCCCGACTGCAAGCGGTGGCGGCGCAACTCGTCCGGGTGCAGGCCCAACACCGCTTCGCTGACATGGCCGAACAACTGCGCCGCCGTTCCCGTGCGGCTCATACCGTGCCATTGATCGCGCAGGCGGCCGGTGATCAGGGTCAGGGGAAAGCGCGCGTCGCGTTGTTCCTTGGCGGCGCGATAGGGATCGGCAACGAATTGCGCGCGCCCGTTCGGTGTAGGAAAGATCCCGTCGCCATACAGCCGGGCTGTACCCTGGCGGGCGCCAGCGGGGAAGGGCCATTGCTGTGGCCCCAGCTCATCAATCAATCCGTGGCTGATCCCGGACAAATCCAGATCGCGCCCCCGGGTCAGTTGTTTGTACTCGTCAAACAGTTGCGCCGATTGCTCGAAGGCAAACAGCCCCGGTTGTTGCGGGCGCAGACGTTTCTCCAGGCGTTGTGCGAAATCTACCGTGATCGCCCAGTCCGGACGCGCTTCACCCGGTGCGGCAATAGCTTTGCGTACGTGGGAAATCCGCCGTTCAGAGTTGGTCACCGAACCTTCCTTCTCGCCCCAACTGGCCGCCGGCAACAGCAGGTCGGCAAACGCCGCGGTTTCGGTGGTACGAAACGCTTCCTGCAATACCACGAACGGACAAGCTTCCAGCGCGGCGCGCACGGCGTTCTGGTCCGGCATCGATTGCGCGGGGTTGGTGCAGGCGATCCACAGCGCCTTGATCCGGCCGCTGCGCACCTGTTCAAACAGTTCGATGGCGCTGAGCCCGGTGTTTTCCGGCAGCTTATCCACACCCCAATACGCCGCCACTTCGGCGCGGTGCTCCGGATTGGCTACTTCGCGATGACCGGGCAACAGGTTGGAGAGACTGCCGGTTTCCCGCCCGCCCATGGCATTCGGCTGACCGGTCAAAGAGAAAGGTCCTGCCCCCGGTCGGCCGATCTGCCCGGTGGCCAGGTGCAGGTTGATCAGCGCACTGTTCTTCGCGCTGCCGGCGGTGGACTGGTTCAGGCCCATGCACCACAGCGAGAGAAAACTCGGCGCGGTGCCGATCCATTCGGCGCATTGCTGCAACTGCTCGGCACTGATCCCGCAAAGCTGCGAAACCATGGCCGGGGTGTAATCGCGCACCAGACTTTTCAGCCCGGCGAGTCCTTCGGTGTGGGCCTTGATGAAGTCACGGTCGATCCAGTCTTCCCACAACAGCAGATGCAAAATCCCATGGAACAAGGCGACATCGGTGCCCGGCAGAATCGCCAGATGCAGGTCGGCCAGATCGCAGGTGTCGGTGCGTCGAGGGTCGATGACGACGACTTTCATGTGAGGGCGGTGGGACTTGGCTTCTTCGAGGCGGCGAAAAAGTACCGGATGAGCGTAGGCCATGTTACTGCCGACGATCACCACGCAATCGCTCGATTCCAGGTCTTCATAGCTGCACGGTGGGGCGTCGGCGCCGAGGCTGCGCTTGTAGCCGACCACCGCCGAAGACATGCACAGCCGCGAATTGCTGTCGATGTTGTTGGTACCGACCAGCGCCCGCGCCAGTTTGTTGAAGGCGTAGTAGTCCTCGGTCAGCAACTGCCCGGAGATGTAGAACGCCACGCTGTCCGGGCCGTGTTCGGCGATGGTTTCGGCGAAGACCTGGGTGGCATGGTCCAGCGCGGTGTCCCAGTCGCAGCGGCTGCGCGCCAGGCCTTTGCCCAGGCGCAATTCCGGGTACAAAGCCCGGGCCGCAAGATCACCGGTCAGGTGCAGGGTCGAGCCTTTGCTGCACAGTTTGCCGAAGTTGGCCGGGTGCGCCGGATCGCCGCTGACGCCGAGGATGTGCTCGCCGTCATGCTCGATCAGCACGCCGCAGCCGACCCCGCAATAGCAGCAGGTCGAGGCGGTCGTCTGGCGGTTCATCAGACGGCGTCCCGCAGGGCCAGTTGCACGCGGCCGTTTTCCACCCGGGCCGGGTGATGATGTGCGCAACCGACGTCCGGCGCCTGGGCTTCGCCGGATTGCAGATCGATCTGCCAGTTATGCAGTGGGCAGGCCACGCGCTTGCCGTAAATCAGGCCTTGGGACAATGGGCCGCCCTTGTGCGGGCAGCGGTCATCGAGTGCGAAGACTTCGTCGTCGCTTGTACGAAAGATCGCAATGTCACCTTTGGGCCCGGCGATGATCCGCGAACCGAGGGCGTTGATCTCTTCCAGGGCACAGATATCGAGCCAGTTCATGCCGGCACCTCCAGGTTTTTCACAGGGATCACGTCGAATTCTTTCTTAAGTTGCGGCTGGGCGAGGCGTTCTTTCCACGGGTCCTGTTCGAACGACAGGGAGAATTGCAGGCGCTCGTTCAGGGCCTTGCGGCGCTCGGGATCTTCCAGCACGGCTTTCTTGATGTGCTCCATGCCGACCCGTTGCAGGTAATGCACGGTGCGTTCGAGGTAGAAGGCTTCTTCGCGGTACAGCTGCAGGAACGCGCCGTTGTATTCGCGGACCTCCTCGGCAGTCTTGAGCTTGACGAAGAATTCGGCGACTTCGGTCTTGATCCCGCCGTTGCCACCGATGTACATCTCCCAGCCGGAATCGACTCCGATGATTCCTACGTCTTTAATCCCCGCTTCCGAACAGTTGCGTGGGCATCCGGAGACCGCCAGTTTCACTTTGTGCGGCGACCACATGTTGAACAGGTCGTGTTCGAGATCGATGCCCAACTGGGTCGAATTCTGCGTGCCGAAGCGGCAGAACTCGCTGCCGACGCAGGTTTTCACGGTGCGGATCGATTTGCCGTAGGCGTGGCCCGACGGCATGTCGAGGTCTTTCCACACGCCGGGCAGATCCTGCTTCTTGATCCCCAGCAAGTCGATGCGCTGACCGCCGGTGACCTTGACCATCGGCACCTGATATTTGTCCGCCACGTCGGCGATCCGCCGCAGTTCCGACGGGTTGGTCACGCCGCCCCACATCCGTGGTACCACCGAGTAGGTGCCGTCCTTCTGGATGTTGGCGTGGGCCCGTTCGTTGATCAGGCGCGACTGCGGATCGTCCTTGGCTTCGCCGGGCCAGGTGGAAATCAGGTAGTAGTTGAGGGCCGGCCGGCAAGTGGCGCAACCGTTCGGCGTGCGCCAGTTGAGGTAGCTCATGGTGCCGGCGATGGTCAGCAAATGCTGTTCGCGAATGGCCTGGCGAATCTGGCCATGGTTGAGATCGCTGCAACCGCAGATGGCTTTTTCGCTTTTCGGTTTGACGTCTGCCGCGCCGCCGACGGTGTTGATCAGGATCTGCTCGACCAGGCCGGCGCAAGAGCCACAGGAGCTGGCGGCCTTGGTGTGTTTCTTCACTTCGTCGACGCTGAACAGCCCGTGCTCCTGAATCGCCTTGACGATGGTGCCCTTGCACACGCCGTTGCAGCCGCAGACTTCGGCGTTGTCGGCCATGCTCATGGCCTTGTCCTGGCCCTGATGTCCTACGTCGCCAATTGCGTTTTCTCCGAACATTAAGTGATCGCGGATCTCGCCGATGGCGTGATTCTCACGAATCTGCCGGAAATACCAACCGCCATCTGCCGTATCGCCGTACAGACACGCGCCGACCAGCACGTCATCCTTGATCACCAGTTTTTTGTACACCCCGCCGATCGGGTCGGAGAGGGTGATGGTCTCGGTGCCTTCGCCGCCCATGAAGTCGCCGGCGGAAAACAGGTCGATGCCGGTGACTTTCAACTTGGTCGACGTCACTGAGCCCTGATAGCGCGCGAAACCCAGTTGCGCCAAGTGGTTGGCGCAGACCTTGGCCTGTTCGAACAGCGGCGCCACCAGGCCGTAGGCAATGCCACGGTGGCTGGCGCATTCGCCGATGGCATAGATGCGCGGGTCGTAGGTTTGCAGGGTGTCGTTGACCAGAATCCCGCGATTGCACGGGATGCCGGCCTTTTCCGCGAGTTCGGTGTTGGGGCGAATGCCGGCGGCCATGACGACCAGATCGGCAGGAATGATGTCGCCGTTCTTGAATTGCACCGAGCCGACCCGACCATTGCCGGCGTCGTGCAGGGCCTGGGTCTGTTCGCACAGGCGAAAGTGCAGGCCACGGGATTCGAGGGCGGTTTGCAGGAGCTGGCCGCTGGTCTTGTCCAGTTGCCGCTCCAGCAGCCATTCACCGAGGTGCACCACGGTGACGTGCATGCCGCGCAGCATCAGGCCGTTGGCGGCTTCGAGGCCGAGCAAACCGCCACCGATCACCACGGCGTGTTTGTGAGTCTTGGCGGTATCGATCATCGCCTGGGTGTCGGCGATGTCGCGGTACCCGATCACGCCCTGCAAGGTGTTGCCGGGGATCGGCAGGATGAACGGGGTCGAGCCAGTGGCGATCAGCAGGCGGTCGTATTCGGCCTCAGTGCCATCCTCGGCGATCACCCGGCGTTTGACCCGGTCGATCTCGACCACTTTGCGGTTGAGCAGCAGTTTGATGCCGTTTTCCAGGTACCAGTCGAGGTCGTTGAGCACGATCTCTTCGAAGGTCTGTTCGCCGGCCAATACCGGCGATAGCAGGATGCGGTTGTAGTTGGTGTGCGGTTCGGCGCCGAAGACCGTGATGTCGTACAGCTCGTTGCTGAGCTTGAGCAGTTCTTCCAGGGTACGAACCCCGGCCATGCCATTGCCGATCATCACCAGTTTGAGTTTTTTCATCAGATTCTCCGGGAGCATCGGGCTTGCCTCCTGTGGGCAGTCAGGCCTTGCTCGACAAAAATGGCGCAAACAAAAAAGGCGTCCCGCCAGTTACCTGGCGAGGACGCCTTTGTCCTTGTCCCGTTCTCTCGGGAAGCCCGGCCTTCGTCGTTGAAGGTCGGGCTTTTATGTCAGTTGAAAACGTTAATGCAGTGGCTGTGCCAAGTCGCGGTAAGCCGCGAATTCACTGGGGTAATGCAGGAATTGGCCAGATGTTCATTGTGGTTTTTGCACTGAATGGAAGCGGCACGCCCGTTTATGGAGCGCCGCATCAGCCATGAAACAACAGAAACAGCAGCACCAGATTGCCCAGCAACGCCAGCAACGCCAAAGTCCGCCAGACCTTCAGCGGCTCGCGTTCCAGCAAGGGGCGAGGGCGTACGTTCAGGCTGCGGCGCTCACCTTGCTCCAGAGTCAGCAGCCATTCCTCGGCGGTTTCATAGCGTTGCAAGGGATCGGCCGCCACACCGCGCTCCAGACACTGCGCCAGCCACTCCGGCAGATCCGGGCGATATCGCCCGGCACTCACCGGCACCCCGAAACGCGGGCGCTGGAAGGCTTCGATCTCGCCATAGGGAAAGTGCCCGGTGAGCAGGAAATACAAGGTCACGCCCACCGCATACAGATCCTGTTGCGCGCTGGGTGCTACGCCTTGAAAGGCTTCCGGCGCGATGTAGCTCGGGGTTCCGGGCAAGGTCGACGGTGCGTCCTGCGACAGGCCGGGGCAATACGCCAGGCCGAAATCCAGCAGGCGCAGCTCGCCGTCGTCCCCCAGATGCAGGTTTTCCGGTTTGATGTCGCGGTGCAGGATCTGCCGTCGATGCAACAGGCCGACTGCCCGCAGCAGACGTTCGGCCAGATCCTGCCATTGAGCCAGTGGCAGCGGGCCGCGTTGTTCAAACAACTGCGCCAGGGTTGTCCCCGAATATTCACGCATCACGTAGTACAAATGCTGACGCTGTCCGGCGCTATGGACTTCAGGAAAATGCCGCCCGGCGACGCGTTTGAGAAACCATTCTTCCGTCAGCAAGGCCTGGCCGGCCTGGGCATCGTCCGCCCATTGTGCGGGCAAAGTTTTCAACAGCCAGGTCTGGCCCTGACCATCGAGCACTCGATACAGCAACGATTGTTGGCTGCGCCCTATAACCTCTTGAACCCGCCAGCCTTCAAAAACCTGACCCGGTTTCAACTGCGGGGGCAGAGGCCACTGCTGCAAATGAACCAGCGCATCGCCAAGGCTGGCCTCCCCGACGGCATCTACCCGCACCAACAGCGCACTGGCGTTGTCCTGACTGCCGGCCAGGTGCGCAGCGTTGACCAGTGTTTGCGCAGCGCTGTGCAGGTCCGGCTGATCGCGCAAAATTGCGGCGATAGCGGTGTCGCCGAGCGCTGCCCACACGCCATCACTGAGCAGCACGAAACATTCGCCGTCACGCAGTTCGCCGTCGAGAAAATCCAGCACCAGATGCTGATCCAGTCCCAGTGCGCGCTTGAGCACGTGCTGCATGCCCGGCTGATCCCAGACGTGATCCTCGCTGATCCGCTGCAAGGTCTCGGCGTGCCAGCGATAGACCCGGCAATCACCGACGTGCGCCAGGGTAAACCGCCGGCCACGCAGGACCAGTGCACTGATCGTGGTGAGCAGCGGCTGACCGCCACCGTTGGCCTGCAACCAGCGGTTTTGTGCGAGCAACAGACGATCGAGGGCCTGGGCCACGCTCCAGGTTTCCGGGGTGGCGTAGTAATCCAGCGCCAGTGCCTGCAAAGTCGAGCGCGCGGCCAGCCCGCCATCGGCGCACTGGCTGACGCCGTCGGCGATGGCGAACAGAAAACCTTTGCTCGCAGCCAGCGCCGGGGCCGGCGTGACCAGGCGCAAGGCGTCCTGGTTTTCCGCGCGTGGTCCGGTGGCGCTGGCTTCGGCGAAACTCAGTTGCAGAGCCATTCGGGCCTCAGACCCGGGCAGCGGTCACGGCCGCCGAACCCCAAGTGGTTCGCCAGCGACGTTTGACACCGTGCAGACCGAACCACGCCAATACGCCAAGGCTGGCGAACAACCACAGCGCCAGTTGATAGCTGCCGGTGCTCTGTTTGATCGCGCCCATGCCTGCCGCCAGGGCAAACCCGCCGATGCCACCGGCCATGCCGATCAGCCCGGTCATCACGCCGATTTCGCGACGGAAACGCTGCGGCACCAGTTGAAAAACCGCGCCATTACCTGCGCCGAGGCCGAGCATGGTGCAGACGAAAAGTGCCAGCGCCGCGTAGGAACTTGGCAGGTTGAAGCCGACCGCTGCTATACAAACCGCTGCAACCGTGTACATCGCCAAGAGGGTGCGGATGCCACCGAAACGGTCAGCCAGCGCGCCGCCCAGTGGACGCATCAGGCTGCCACCGAACACGCAGGCGGCGGTGTAGTAACCGGCGGTCACCGGGCTCAGGCCGTATTGATCGTTGAAGTAGCCGGGCAGGGCGCTGGCCAGGCCGATGAAGCCGCCGAAGGTGACGCTGTAAAAAAACATGAACCACCAGCTGTCGCGATCACCCAGGGCCTTGAAATAGTCGGCCATGGATTTGGCTTTCGGCCGCTCGGGCGCGTTCTTCGCCAGCCAGGCGAACAGCACCAGGGTCAGGATCAGCGGAATCAGGGCGAAACCGAACACATTGCTCCAGCCGAACGCCGCCGCCAAAACCGGGGCAATCAACGCCGCGAACACGGTGCCGGAATTGCCCGCCCCGGCGATGCCCATCGCCTTGCCTTGATGCTCCGGGGGATACCACTGCGAGGCCAGCGGCAGGGCCACAGCGAACGAGGCGCCGGCCATGCCGAGGAACAGGCCAAGCAGCAAAGCCTGTTCATAACTGTGGATGCCGAGTTTCCAGGCGCCGAGCAGCGCGCAGATCACGATCACCTGGCCGATCAGCCCGGCGGTTTTCGGCGACAGGCGATCGGCGAGCATGCCCATCGCAAAGCGCAGCACCGCGCCGGCCAGAATCGGCGTCGCCACCACGAGCCCGCGCTGTTGGGTAGTCAGATGCAGGTCGGCGGCAATCTGCACCGCCAGCGGGCCGAGCAAGTACCAGACCATGAAGCTCAGGTCGAAATACAGGAAGGCCGCGAACAGAGTCGGGGTGTGGCCGGATTTCCAGAAGCTTTTATTCATCGCGCACCTCAGCTGTAGAGAATCTCGAGAAGGAGTCAGAACCAGCACAGTGGGGCGCCGCCACGGCCGCACCACCGGCCCCGGGCTGTGGGGCCAAAACGCAAAAACGCCGCTACCCGGATCGCCGAAGGGGGCGAAGAAGGTGAGCGACGTCTTTGTCGTGGGTGGGGCAACCGCCGTTGGTTACCTGTGCGTAATGCTTAGCGAGATTTGTGCCAGATCGGTGTGGCTTGTTTCCACGCTTTGCGTGCAAACGCATCCGTCACGTTCAGAAGCGGACGCGGAGCGTCCATGGCTGCATTCCCACGCGGAGCGTGGGAACGATCAATGTGGGGGAGCACTTCAGCCCAGCAACTCGCTCATGGCAATGATCTGTTCAGCGACCTGAATCAGTTTCTGCTGACGACTCATGGCCTGGCGGCGCATCAGGGTGTAGGCCTCTTCTTCGTTGCAGTCCTTCATTCTCATCAGCAACCCCTTGGCCAGTTCGATGCGCTTGCGCTCGGCCAGTTGCTGGTCGCGGGCCTGTAGCTGGGCGCGCAAGGCCTGATCGCTTTCGAAGCGGGCCATGGCCACATCGAGAATCGGCTGCAAGCGTTGTGCGTGAATGCCTTCAACAATGTAGGCACTGACCCCGGACTTGATCGCCTGACGCATCACGCCAGGATCATGTTCGTCGGTGAACATCACGATCGGCCGGGGCTGATCGCGGCTGACCAGCACCACTTGCTCCATTACATCGCGGCTCGGTGACTCGGTATCGATCAGGATTACGTCCGGACGCACCGTTTCGACGCGCGCCGGCAGGTCGATGGTCAGACCCGACTCGTCGATCACCTCGAAACCGGCCTCGGTCAGCGCGGCTTTCAGGCGTCCGACTTTTTTCGCGGTGTCGTTGATCAGCAGAATGCGCAGCATGTTCGCGGTCTCCTGTCAGCGCTGGGCGAGAAGGGGCGCGCTGTCGCTCAGCGCGTGCAGCTTGAAGCTTCGGGCATAGGCGGCCGGGTCGCTGCCGTCCCAGATTTTGCCGTCGATCAACTGGCTGCTGCGCATGTCCTTGCCCCAGGCCGCGACGCCCATGGCAGTCGCCGCGTCGCGATAGATCTCCAGTTGTTGCACCTGACGGGCGACGGCGAGGTAGTCCGGGTCATCGCGCAGCAAACCCCAGCGGCGGAACTGGGTCATGAACCACATCCCATCTGACAGGTACGGCAGATTCACCGCGCCATCGCCATGAAAACGCAGCGCGTGCGGATCCTGCCAGCGATGACCGAGGCCATCGTCGTAGTCGCCGAGAAAGCGCGGTTCGATGCAGGACAGCGGGGCGTCGAGGTATTCTGCCGCGCTCAGCAACTGGGCGGTGCTGCGGCGGTTTTCCGGGCTTTCTTCGATGAAGCGGCTGGCCTCGAGGATCGCCATCACCAGCGCGCGGGCGGTGTTGGGATATTGGTCGACGAAGGCGCGGGTGCAGCCAAGGACTTTCTCCGGGTGATCGGGCCAGATGGTCTGGCTTGTCGCCAATGTGAAGCCGAGATCCTGCTGTACGGCGCTGGCCGCCCACGGCTCGCCGACGCAGAAGCCATCAATGCGTCCGGCTTGCAAGTGCGCGACCATTTGCGGCGGCGGCACGACCACGCTGTCGACATCCTGCAACGGATGAATGCCCTGGCTCGCCAGCCAGTAATAAAGCCACATGGCATGGGTGCCGGTCGGGAAGGTCTGGGCGAAGGTCAGTTTTGCGCGGGTTTGGTGCACATGCCGGTGCAGTGCTTCAGGACCGGTCACGCCCAGGCCCTGCAAACCGTGGGACAGGTTGAGGCTCTGACCGTTCTGGTTCAGGCCCATCAGCACCGCCATGTCGGTCGGCGCGACACCGCCGATGCCCAGGTGCACCGCGTAGATCAGGCCGTAGAGGCTGTGGGCGGCATCGAGTTCGCCGCTGACCAGGTTGTCCCGCAGGTTGGCCCAGGAGCTTTGGCGCTTGAGGTTCAGGGTCAGGCCGTAAGGCTGGGCAAAGCCCTGGGTGGCGGCGACCACCAGCGAGGCGCAGTCGCTCAAGGCCATGAAGCCGAGGTTGATCGCGCTTTTTTCCGGGGCATCGCTGCCGTTGACCCAGGCCAGCGGCCCGGCGGAGGTTAGAGTCATAAAAGCTACCCTCAAAAAAAACGTCGTCCCAGGCTTTGCCCGCGCAAAACCGAGAGACGACGCCATTGTCCTTGCCTGCACGCCACCATTGGCCTGCGGGCTGATGCCGGGGAAGGTGCAAGGCATATGCCATGCGCACGGATTTACCCGTGCGCCTCGCGCGCTGGGGCGATGCCCGGCTATAATCGCCGCCTCTTTTCGCCGCCCGAGTCATAGCCGCCCATGTACACCCTGGCCCGTCAGCTGTTGTTCAAACTTTCCCCGGAAACCTCCCACGATCTGTCGCTGGATCTGATCGGCGCGGGCGGGCGTTTGGGCCTCAACGGCTTGCTGTGCAAGGCTCCGGCGTCGCTGCCGGTGAATGTCATGGGCCTGCAATTCCCGAACCCTGTCGGTCTGGCGGCCGGTCTGGACAAGAACGGCGCGGCCATCGACGGCTTCGCGCAGCTGGGTTTCGGTTTTGTCGAAATCGGCACCGTGACCCCGCGCCCGCAGCCGGGCAACCCGAAACCACGGATTTTCCGCCTGCCGGAAGCCGAGGCGATCATCAATCGCATGGGTTTCAACAACCTCGGTGTGGATAACCTGCTGGCGCGGGTGGCGGCGGCCAAATACAAGGGCGTGCTGGGGATCAACATCGGCAAGAACTTCGACACCCCGGTCGAGCGCGCGGTTGAGGACTATCTGATCTGCCTGGACAAGGTCTACGCCCACGCCAGTTACGTCACGGTCAACGTCAGTTCGCCGAACACTCCGGGCCTGCGCAGCCTGCAATTCGGCGATTCGCTCAAGCAATTGCTGGCAGACCTGGCCACCCGCCGCGCCGAACTGGCCCTGCGCCACGGCAAACATGTACCGCTGGCGATCAAGATCGCGCCGGACATGACCGACGAAGAAACCGCGCAAGTCGCCCAGGCGTTGATCGAAACCGGGATGGACGCGGTGATCGCCACCAACACCACCCTCAGCCGCGTGGGTGTCGAAGGCATGGAACACGGTGACGAGGCGGGCGGTCTGTCCGGCGCTCCGGTGCGTGAGAAGAGCACCCACACCGTGAAGGTGCTGGCGTCCGAGCTGGGCGGCAAGCTGCCGATCATCGCGGCGGGCGGCATCACCGAAGGCAAGCATGCGGCCGAGAAGATCGCTGCCGGCGCGAGCCTGGTGCAGATTTATTCCGGCTTCATTTACAAGGGCCCGGCGCTGATCCGCGAATCGGTGGACGCCATCGCCGCCAAACGCTGATCCTTTGTGAGAGCGAGCTTGCTCGCGATGGCGTCCGTTCAGTCAACATTTCGTGTGACTGATGCACCGCCATCGCGAGCAAGTCGAGTCGTCGCACCGTCGCTCCCACAGGTTTTGTGTATGGCATAAATAATGTGGCAGGCATAAAAAAGGGCTCCTCGAAGGAGCCCCTGGGCCGTGGCCCGCCGTCCGGGAAGGACGTGCATGGTGATCAGGTTTTTACGAAATCAGATTGTCGTGTCGCAATAAGTGCCCTGTGTCAGCCGACGGCGTGAAGTTCGTTGAGTCTGTGGATTCCCGCAGTGCCGGTCATACCGTCCCAGTTGTCGCCGCGTCCTTCTCGCCAGCCGTTGATCCAGGCTTGACGTACCGACGGTAGAGTAAATGGGCAAAGCTCACGGGATTTGCCACCAACGCCATATTGATATCCGCGCAAAAAAGCTCTTTCCAACGGATCACGCTTAAGTCTTCTCATAGGGTGTTTCCCTCACTTGTTGACTGTTTTTGTCGCGTCGACCTCAATTGAGGTCTGGCAGAAAAACTCTGCCGTTGGCGGCTCGCTGCCGGCGTGGCGAGCCAAGGTGTTGACGCCGTTGCGACGTCAACCTGTGTGCAGTTCTAACCAATGAGTCACATCGATGGAATGACCGTTTTGTCATAAGGACGTAACGAAAAAGATGCTATGGCCATAAGTAACCGCGTATTTATCCAGTGTTTATTGGCCAAACCCCGGTATGATCGGCCCCGCGCTGGATGATGAGGTTAATCCTTTAGTGAGAATGACCCACGTTTACGCTGGGTTACTATTCGACGAAGGGTTGCTTTGAGTCATTTTGTTGCTTCAACTTCTTTATCTGTCCCGGCATCTAAGCTCTTTTAACCCGAGCAGCGGGGATGGAACGGCACACCTTCGTGCCACGCGGGCGTTCTTGTAGAAAAGCGCCTGATTGAAAACCGGACCGGCAATGCGTTGCCGGTTCATTAGCCAAAGGCTGTGAAAAAACCATGTCCGACCGTTTCGAACTCTTCCTCACTTGCCCCAAAGGCCTTGAAGGCCTGCTCATCGAGGAAGCCGTCGGGCTTGGCCTTGAAGAGGCCCGCGAACACACCTCCGCCGTGCGTGGCATGGCGACCATGGAAACCGCTTATCGTCTGTGCCTCTGGTCGCGTCTGGCCAACCGGGTGCTGCTGGTGCTCAAGCGTTTCCCGATGAAAAACGCCGAAGACCTGTACCACGGCGTACTCGACCTCGACTGGCAGGATCACATGCTGGCCGACGGCACCCTGGCCGTGGAATTCAGCGGCCACGGTTCAGGCATCGACAACACTCACTTCGGCGCCCTGAAGGTCAAGGACGCCATCGTCGACAAACTGCGCACCCCGCAGGGCGACCGACCAAGCATCGACAAGCTCAACCCGGACCTGCGCATTCACCTGCGTCTGGATCGCGGCGAAGCGATTCTGTCCCTCGACCTTTCCGGCCACAGCCTGCACCAGCGCGGCTACCGCTTGCAGCAGGGCGCTGCGCCGCTGAAGGAAAACCTCGCGGCCGCGATCCTGATCCGTTCCGGCTGGCCGCGCATTGCCGCCGAAGGTGGCGCGCTGGCTGACCCGATGTGCGGTGTCGGCACGTTCCTGGTCGAAGCCGGCATGATCGCCGCCGATATGGCGCCGAACCTGCGTCGCGAGCAATGGGGCTTCACCGCCTGGCTCGGTCACGTACCGGCGCTGTGGAAAAAGCTCCACGAAGAAGCCGTCGAGCGCGCCGCCGCCGGTCTGGCCAAACCACCGCTGTGGATCCGTGGTTATGAAGCCGACCCACGGCTGATTCAGCCAGGCCGCAACAACGTCGAGCGCGCCGGCCTGAGCGAGTGGATCAAGATCTATCAGGGCGAAGTCGCGACCTTCGAACCGCGTCCGGACCAGAACCAGAAAGGTCTGGTCATCTGCAACCCGCCGTACGGTGAGCGTCTGGGTGATGAAGCCAGCCTGTTGTACCTCTACCAGAACCTTGGCGAGCGTCTGCGTCAGGCCTGCCTGAACTGGGAGGCGGCGGTGTTCACCGGCGCACCGGACCTTGGCAAGCGCATGGGCATCCGCAGCCACAAACAGTATTCGTTCTGGAACGGCGCACTGCCGTGCAAGCTGCTGTTGATCAAAGTCCTGCCGGATCAGTTCGTCACCGGCGAGCGCCGTACTCCGGAGCAACGCCAGGCCGAGCGCGAGCAAGCCGCTTACGACCAGACGCCGAACGAGCCGCAAGAGCGCAAGTTCAACAAGAACGGCAATCCGATCAAACCGACGCCGGCCCCCGCGCCAGTGATCGAGCAGCCGCGCCTGAGCGAAGGCGGGCAGATGTTTGCCAATCGCCTGCAAAAGAACCTCAAGGCGTTGGGCAAGTGGGTCAAGCGCGAAGGCATCGATTGCTACCGCGTCTACGATGCGGACATGCCGGAATACGCGATGGCCATCGACCTGTACCACGACTGGGTGCACGTTCAGGAGTACGCCGCGCCGAAGTCGATCGACCCGGAAAAGGCCTCGATCCGCATGTTCGATGCGTTGGCGGCCATCCCTCAGGCGCTGAACATCGACAAGAGCCGCGTGGTGGTCAAGCGCCGCGAGCGTCAGAGCGGCACCAGGCAGTACGAGCGTCAGGCGGCCCAGGGCAAGTTCAATGAAGTGACCGAGGGCGGCGTGAAGTTGCTGGTCAACCTCACCGATTACCTCGACACCGGACTGTTCCTCGATCACCGGCCGATGCGCATGCGGATCCAGAAAGAGGCCGCCGGCAAGCGCTTCCTCAACCTGTTCTGCTACACCGCGACCGCCAGCGTACACGCGGCCAAGGGCGGCGCGCGCAGCACCACCAGCGTCGACCTGTCGAAAACCTACCTCGACTGGGCGCGTCGCAACCTGTCGCTCAACGGCTTCTCCGACAAGAACCGTCTGGAGCAGGGCGATGTGATGGCGTGGCTGGAAAACTGCCGCGAAGAGTACGACCTGATCTTCATCGATCCGCCGACCTTCTCCAACTCCAAGCGCATGGAAGGCATCTTCGACGTACAGCGTGACCAGGTGCAGTTGATCGACCTGGCCATGGCGCGCCTGGCAGCGGGCGGGGTGTTGTACTTCTCCAACAACTTCCGCAAGTTCCAGCTCGAGGACAACCTGGCCGAGCGTTACGCGGTCGAGGAAATCACCGCCAGCACCATCGACCCGGATTTCGCCCGCAACGGCAAGATCCATCGCGCCTGGAAAATCACGGCTCGTTGACACTCTGCAAAATTGGATCCACAGAGCCTTGATTTTTAAAGGCTCTTGGATCCGTCCAGAGCTAGCCAAATTAGTGGCTAATAGCTATAACTCACACACGGCCGATGGGGTTTTTCCCGCAGATGCTGACGTAGTGAGTGGCTTTTATGTCGTTGCACCCCGTGCGCCCGAAGATATTGGGTTTTATCAGCGAAGAAGTCTCGGCCTGGCTGGTCGCGCTGCTGGTATTGCTCGCCGGCGGGATTCTCACGGGGCTGCTCGCCTGGGGCACCCTCAATCAGTTTCACAGCCAGTTGCGCCAACGCTTTCAGCTACTGGCCAACGAGCGCTACAGCCGCATCGAAGAACGCTTTCAGGATCAGGAGCAACGCCTCGATGGCCTGCGACGGTTCTTCGCCAACTCCGAATCGGTGTCCCGCGCCGAATTCGACGGCTACACCCGACCTTTATTACTGCGCACCCAGGCCTATTCGTTCGCCTTGCGGGTGAGCGGCGCCGAGCGTGCAGCGTTCGAGAAACAGGTGCGAGACGAGGGCCTGACCACCTTCAGCGTGCGCGAACTCAATGCACGCGGCGAACTGCAACTGGCCGCGGCTCGCGATGAATACGTCGTGGTGGTGTACAGCCAGACCCAGAGTCGGCTCGGCTCGCCGCTGGGGTATGACTTGCTGGCGCAACCGTTGCGCCGATCGACCCTTGAACGGGCTGACCAGCTCCACGGTCTGGCGGTGTCGCAGCCGATGCATCTGGTGTCTATCGAGCCGGCTTATGCACGCGGCGTCCTGCTGGTCGCGCCAGTGGTTCGTCAGGGCGAAAACGTCTCTTTCGGTTATGTGATGGCAGTGATCAGCATGCGTCAACTGCTGGCGGACGGCTTGCCGGACGCACTCAATGACTATCTGTCAGTGCGCATTCTCGATCTGTCCAACAGCGATCAACATGAAGTGTTGTTCGAGTCGACCAATGAACCGGCGCCAAGCGATCTGTCCGCCACCCGGCTGGTGCGCATGGCCGATCACGACTATCAGGTGGATATTCTTCCCAGCGAAGCGTTCATGCAGGCCAACCATTCGTCGGTTGGCAGCGTGGTGGTGCTGGGCGGATTGCTCAGTCTCCTGCTGAGCGCGCTGCTTTATGTGCTGGTCAGTCAGCGCCAGCGCGCGTTGCGCATGGTCGAGTTGCGCACTCAGGAACTGCATGAGCGTGAACAGGAACTGCGCGGCACTCACGGCCAGCTGCGCGGGGTGCTGAACGCGGCAACCCAGGTTGCAATCATCGCCACCGATCTGCGCGGCGTGATCAACACCTTCAACCCCGGCGCCGAGCAGATGCTCGGTTATCACAGCAACGAAGTGGTCGGCCACATGACCCTGGAAAACCTGCACTTTCCCCGGGAACTGGTGGCTCGTGCGGCGGAGCTCAGCACCCGTTATGGCAAGGTCATTCCGACCTGTCAGGCGATGCTGGTGGAGGGCGGCGAAGTCGGCGGGCACGAAGCGCGGGAGTGGACGCTGGTACGCAAGGATGGCAGCCACCTGCCGGTGAACATGCTTGCCACACCGGTGCTGGACGAGCAGGGGCTGTGGGTCGGACACCTGGCGATCTGCATCGACATCACCGAGCGCAAGCGCGTGCACGAAGCGCTGGCCGCACGGGACGTGCTGTTGAAGAAGCTCAGCGCCCACGTTCCCGGCGGGATCTATCAATTCAAAATGGAGTTCGACGGGCGCTTCAGTGTGATCTACGCCAGCGACGGGATTCGCGAAATCTACGAGCTGGAGCCGGACGTGCTGCTGCTCAACGCCGAAGCGATCTTCACCCGCATCCATCCGCAGGACGTCAGTCGTGTGCGCAAGTCGATCCGCGCCTCGGCGGACAACCTCAGTCCGTGGCGCGAGGAATACCGCGTGCAGTTGCCCGAACGCGGCCTGCGCTGGGTTCGTGGCGAGGCGACCCCGGAGGAACTGCCGGGCGGCGGCGTGCTGTGGCACGGTTACATTTCCGACATCTCCGATCTGAAGCGCGTCGAAGAAGAGTTGCGTGCATTGTCGGTGACCGACGCTCTGACCGGGATTCACAACCGGCGCTATTTCCAGGAGCGCCTGACCACCGAAATGGCGCGTGTAGAGCGTGGCGGTGGTGAGTTGTCGGTGATCATGCTCGACATCGACCACTTCAAACGGATCAACGATCAGTACGGTCATGCGGTGGGCGACCGCGTGTTGCAGGCGGTCTGCGAGCGCATCGGCCATCGTCTGCGGCGTACCGACGTGTTCTGCCGGTTGGGCGGCGAGGAGTTCATGGTGCTGTGCCCGGACATCGACGGTGATCACGCCCTCATGCTGGCCGAAGAGTTATGGCACAGCCTGCGCAGTGCGCCGATCGACGTGGTGGGGGTGGTGACGGCCAGTTTCGGGATTGCCAGCTGGCGACCGGGAGAGGGCGCGGACGCGCTGTTGCTACGGGCGGATTCCGGGGTGTACGCGGCGAAGCAGGGCGGACGGGATCGGGTCGAGCGGCAGATGAACTGAGCCCCTCTGCCACCTGATCGTTCCCACGCTCTGCGTGGGAATGCCTCCGGGGACGCTCCGCGTCCAGTGACGCAGAGCGTCACGGGCTGTATTCCCACGCGGAGCGTGGGAACAATCAGGTTTTTTGGGGGGGGGGCGGCAGTTTCGGCTGTGATGATTGTTCCCACGCAGAGCGTGGGAGCAATCATTTACAGGGTTACAAAACCGAAGCGGTCTGCGGCGTCCGCGGCTGTTTATACAGATCCAGCAGCACCTGATCCAGCACCGACGAGGCGCCGAACGGGGCCTTGTCGTTGAGGATCGCCACCACCGCCCAGGTGTTGCCGTTGACGTCGCGGCTGAAGCCGGCAATCGCCCGTACGGTGTTCAGGGTACCGGTCTTGACGTGGGCTTCGCCGCGCATCGCGGTGGTCTTCAGGCGTTTGCGCATGGTGCCGTCGGTGCCGGCAATCGGCAGCGAGCTGATGTATTCGGCAGCATATGGGCTGTGCCAGGCCGCTTGCAGCATGTTGGCCATTTCCCGGGCGCTGACTCGCTCGGAACGCGACAGACCGGAGCCGTTCTCCATCACCAGGTGCGGCGCGGTGATGCCTTTCTTCGCCAGCCACTGACGGACCACGCGTTGCGCAGCCTTGGCGTCATCGCCATCGGCGTCGTTGCGGAATCTCTGGCCCAGGCTCAGGAACAGTTGCTGAGCCATGGTGTTGTTACTGTATTTGTTGATGTCGCGGATGATTTCCGCCAGATCCGGCGAGAACGCCCGGGCCAGCACTTTGGCGCTGCTCGGGGTCGGGGCCAGACGATCCTTGCCCTGGATGCTGCCGCCCAGTTCCTTCCAGATCGCCCGCACGGCGCCGGCGGTGTAGGTTGCGTGGTCGAGCAGCGACAGATAAGTCTGCGAGCTGCAGCCTTCGCCCAATTGGCCGGCCACGGTCACTGTCACGCTGCCATCGGCCTGCGGCACCGGGTTGTAGCGCACGCCGCCGGTGCATTGTTTGGAATTGAGTGCCTTGACGGTGTTTTGGATATTGATGCTGGCAATCGGCGGCTCGACCGAGATCAACACCCGGCCATTGTCATTGCGGGCCACGAAACGCAGGGCCTTGAGGTTGACCAGCAGCGAATCCGGCTTGACCAGAAACGGCTTGTTCTCGTCGTTGCCGTCATCGTTGAATTCCGGCAGTTGCGGCTGCACAAAGAAGCTGCGATCCAGTACCAGATCACCGGTGACCTGAGTCACGCCGTTGGCGCGCAGGTCGCGCATCAGCAGCCAGAGTTTTTCCATGTTCAGTTTCGGATCGCCACCACCCTTGAGGTAGAGGTTGCCGTTGAGAATCCCGCCGTTAAGGTCGCCGTCGGTGTAGAACTCGGTTTTCCACTGGTGGTTGGGGCCGAGCATTTCCAGCGCCGCGTAAGTGGTGACCAGCTTCATGGTCGAGGCCGGGTTGACCGACACGTCGGCGTTGTACACGGTCGGCGTGCCCGGACCGTCCAGCGGCACCATCACCAGCGACAGGGCAGTGGGCTGCAGCTTGCTGGCCTTGAGGGCTTTTTCGACGTTGGGGGTCAGGGCGGTGTTGATGGTGGCAGCGGAGACGGGCAGGGCCAAGGGGAGAAGAAGGCCGGCCAGGAGCAGAGGACGCAACGATTTGATCATATGAAATAAAACCCTACAGCCGAGGGGAAAAAAGACGAGGACATGGATGAAAAGGCCCTCAGTGGTCATGAAAGTGTCGGCATTATGCCCCAAGGTGTAACAGCTTGTGCCTTTCGCAAGGGCGTCAATTCGTTATTTTTTTACAGGCGGTCGTACGCACGTCCCGGATAGGCGGGCAATCGCCGCCTTAAACTGGTAAAGTGCCGGCCGTTATTACTTAAGAGGATTGTTCCAATGGCGACTAACCGTTCCCAGCGTCTGCGCAAAAAACTGTGCGTCGATGAATTTCAAGAGCTGGGTTTCGAACTGAACCTGGACTTCAAAGAAGATCTGTCCGAAGAAGCCATTGATGCTTTCCTCGAAGCCTTCATCAAAGAAGCCATGGACGCCAATGGTCTGGGCTATGTCGGCGGCGAAGGCTTCGGTCTGGTTTGCCTGCAGAAGCGTGGTTCGGTTTCCGAAGAGCAGCGCGCTGCCGTGGAAGCCTGGCTGAAAACCCGCACCGAGCTGACCAAGACTGAAATCAGCCCGCTGCTGGACGTCTGGTATCCGGAAAAGCCGATCAACAAGGCTTGATTCCGAAATGAAGAACGGCGACCCGAAGGTCGCCGTTTTTTTATGCCTTTCGCCAGTTGAGGATCAGCAAGGTCAACACCCCCGCGACAATCCCCCAGAAGGCCGAACCGATGGAAAACAGCGTCAGCCCCGACGCCGTGACCATGAAGGTGATCAGCGCCGCTTCCCGCTCCTTCACTTCGGTCATGGCGATGCTCAAGCCGTTGATGATCGAGCCGAACAGGGCCAAAGCGGCAATCGACAGCACCAGCTCCTTGGGCAGTGCGGCAAACAGTGCCGCCAATGTGGCGCCGAACACCCCGGCAATCCCGTAGAAAATCCCGCACCACACGGCTGCCGTGTAGCGTTTGTTGCGATCCTCATGGGCATGCGGCCCGGTGCAGATCGCCGCGCTAATCGCTGCGAGGTTGATGCCGTGGGAACCGAACGGCGCCAGCAACAGCGACGCGATGCCGGTGGCGGTGATCAGCGGCGAGGCCGGAACGTTGTAGCCATCGGCCCGCAATACGGCGATGCCGGGCATGTTTTGCGAGGTCATCGCTACCACAAACAGCGGGATGCCGATGCTGATGGTCGCGGCCAGGGAAAAATGCGGCGTGGTCCAGACCGGTGTCGCCACCTCCAGGTGAAAACCGCTGAAGTCCAGCAACCCCATGACGCCCGACAGCGCGGTGCCGATCAGCAGCGCAGCGAGCACCGCATAACGGGGCGACAGGCGTTTGACGATCAGATAAGTGAAGAACATCCCCAGCACCAGGCCGGTGCGGTGCTGCGCGGCGACGAAGATTTCGCTGCCGATCTTGAACAGAATCCCTGCCAGCAGCGCCGCGGCGAGGGAGGCCGGGATCTTTTTCACCAGCCGTTCGAAGCTGCCGGTCAAGCCGCAAATGGTCACCAGCACCGCGCAGGTGATATAGGCGCCAATCGCTTCGCCATAGGTCACGCCGCCAAGGCTGGTGATCAACAGCGCCGCGCCGGGCGTCGACCAGGCGATGGTGATCGGCGTGCGATAACGCAGCGACAGGCCGATCGAACACACCGCCATGCCGATGGAGATCGCCCAGATCCACGAAGAAATCTGCCCGCTGGTCAGGCCCGCCGCTTGCCCTGCCTGGAACATCAGCACCAGCGAACTGGTGTAGCCGGTCATCATCGCGATGAACCCGGCGACGATGGCGGAGGGCGAAGTGTCCGCCAGCGGGCGCAGTCGGGTGTGGGTAATTTCGTTCATGACAGCGGTATTCCTTGTACCAATGAAGATATTTGCTGCTATGCGAAACCCTTGTGGGAGCGAGCTTGCTCGCGATGACGGCGGAACAGTCGACATTGGAGTTGAATGTCCAACCGCTATCGCGAGCAAGCTCGCTCCCACAGGGATCGCGGATTCTGCGATCAAGCCTAAACTCAAACGTAACGAAGCGTTGCAATACAGCCAAAGCCACAAACAGCCGTACAGTCGTGTTGCCACCTTCCATTGTGTACAATCGCGCTGTTTTTTACGCGATACTTGCCAGCGACCCACTGTGCCGTATTACAGTCACGGTCAATTCGCCGCCGTTCTTCCCGACTCGAGTGCCCATGAACGAACAGTTGCAACCCCTCAAGAAACAACCGCGAGCAGGCAAAGCCGGCCGCAGCGGAACCCAGGACGACATCGTCTATGCGCATATCTTCGAGGCCATCCTCGAACAGCGCCTGGCGCCCGGCACAAAGTTGAGCGAAGAAGCGCTGGGGGAAATTTTCGGGGTCAGCCGCACCATCATTCGCCGCGCGCTCTCGCGTCTGGCCCATGAAGGCGTGGTGCTGTTGCGGCCGAACCGTGGCGCGGTCGTCGCCAGCCCGAGCGTTGAAGAGGCGCGTCAGGTGTTTCTCGCCCGGCGTCTGGTGGAGCGCGCGATCACCGAGCTGGCCGTGCAACACGCCACCGCCGAGCAGATCGCCGAATTGCGCCAGATGGTCAACGACGAGCGCGACAGCTTCTCCCGTGGCGATCGCGGCGCCGGCATCCGTCTCTCGGGTGAATTCCACCTGAAACTGGCCGAGGCAGCGAAGAATGCGCCGTTGATCAGTTTCCAGCGCAGCCTGGTTTCGCAAACGTCGCTGATCATCGCCCAATATGAAAGCGGCAACCGTTCGCACTGTTCCTACGACGAGCACACCCAGTTGATCGACGCCATCGAAGCGCGCAACGGCGAGCTGGCAGTGGACCTGATGATGCATCACATGGATCACATCGACAGCAAGCTCAACCTCGACGAAGAAAGCGCTTCGGACGATCTGCATGCAGTGTTCTCGCACCTGTTGCAGACCAAGAAGCCGGGGCGGCCGGCGGTCAAGCTCTGAGGCGAATCGACAGGCAATAAAAATCCCCCGGACTGCAAAGTGCCGGGGGATTTTTTTGCTCTCCTGATCGTTCCCACGTCGAGGCGTCGAACCGTCCGCGTGGGAATTCAGCCCGTGACGCTCCGCGTCACTGGACGCGGAGCGTCCCCAGAGGCATTCCCACGCAGAGCGTGGGAACAATCGAGCAATCAGTTAGCGCTGGTGCACCAGCGCGCCCGCCGCGTAGGTCTGAGCTATGGTGCGGTCATCGCCCAGGGTCATCAGCACGAACAGCGTTTCAGCAATGTTGTTGGCCTGCTTCAAGCGATAGCTCATCAGCGGCGTGGCGTTGTAGTCCAGCACCAGGAAGTCGGCGTCGGAGCCCGGTTGCAGGTTGCCGATCTTGTCTTCCAGACGCAGGGCCCGCGCGCCACCGAGGGTGGCGAGGTACAGCGACTTGAACGGGCTCAGGCGTGCGCCTTGCAACTGCATCACCTTGTAGGCTTCGTTCAGGGTTTGCAGCAACGAAAAACTGGTGCCGCCGCCGACGTCAGTCCCGAGCCCGACGTTCAGTTTGTGCTTCTCGGCCATCGGCAGGTTGAACAGGCCGCTGCCGAGGAAGAAGTTCGAGGTCGGGCAGAACGCGACCGCCGAACCGGTCTGCGCCAGGCGTGCGCATTCGTCGTCGCACAGATGCACGCCGTGGGCGAACACCGAGCGCTCGCCGAGCAATTGGTAGTGATCGTAGACGTCCAGATAGCCCTTGCGCTCCGGAAACAGCTCCTTGACCCACTCGACTTCCTTGAGGTTTTCGCTGATGTGGGTCTGCATGTACAGATCCGGGTATTCGCTGAGCAACTGACCGGCGAGCGTCAGCTGTTCCGGGGTGCTGGTCGGGGCGAATCGCGGGGTGACGGCATAGTGCAGACGGCCCTTGCCGTGCCAGCGCTCGATCAGCGCCTTGCTGTCGACGTAGCTCGATTCCGGGGTGTCGGTCAGGTAGTCCGGCGCGTTGCGGTCCATCATCACCTTGCCGGCGATCATCCGCAGATCCAGCTTCTCTGCCGCTTCGAAGAACGAGTTCACCGATTGCGGATGCACGCTGCCGAACACCAGCGCGGTGGTGGTGCCGTTGCGCAGCAGTTCCTTGATGAAGATGTCCGCCACTTCATCGGCGTGGGCCTTGTCGGCGAACTGGCTTTCGCAAGGGAAGGTGTAGGTGTTCAGCCAGTCCAGCAGTTGCTCGCCATAGGCGCCGACCATGCCGGTCTGCGGCAGGTGGATGTGGGTGTCGATGAAGCCCGGGGTGATCAGCGCATCCTTGTGATGCGTGATCTCGATGTCCGCCGGCAGGGTCGGCAGCAGTTCGCTGGCGTGGCCGAGGGCGCTGATCTTGCCGCCATCGACCACCAGCAGGCCATCCTCGAAATACTCGTAGGAGGCTTCGATGCCGACCTCGGCAGGGTCGGCGATGCTGTGCAGGATGGCGGCGCGGTAGGCTTTGCGAGTCAGAGGCATGAGGGTTCTCTAATCAGTTTGAGGCTTTGAGTGTGGCGGCCTGACTGCGCCGGGAAACCGGCAGCAGTTTGGCAATCGGTTCGGCACTGGCGGTGTGCTGGCCGAAATTGGCGTTATAGGTGGCGATGATTTCGCCGGCGATGGAGATGGCGATTTCTACAGGCAACTTGCCTTTGACTTCACCGATGCCCATCGGGCAGCGCATGCGTTGCAGGACGCTGGCGTCGAAACCACGGTCACGCAGGCGATGTTCGAACTTGGCCCGTTTGGTTTTCGAGCCGATCAGGCCGAACCAGGTGAAATCGTTGCGCTTGAGGATCGCTGCGGTGAGTTCCAGATCCAACTGATGGTTGTGGGTCATGACGATGCAGTAGCTGCCGGCGGGCAGGTCGTCGATTTCATCCACAGGCTCTTCGGCGACGATTTTGCGCACGCCGTGGGGAATCTGCTCGGGGAATTCCTCCTCCCGGGAGTCGATCCAGCGCACCCGGCAGGGCAGGCTGGCGAGCAAGGGCACCAGTGCGCGACCGACATGACCGGCGCCGAACACGGCGATCTGCGCCTGCACCTGGCCCATCGGTTCGAACAGCAGCACCGTCGCGCCGCCGCAGCACTGGCCCAGACTGGCGCCGAGGCTGAAGCGCTCCAGATGGGTGTCCTGCTTGCCGCTGGCGAGCATCTCGCGAGCGATCTGCATGGCTTTGTATTCCAGGTGCCCGCCACCGATGGTGTCGAACATCTGGCGGGCGCTGACGACCATTTTCGAGCCGGCATTGCGCGGCGTCGAGCCGAGCTCTTCGATGATCGTCACCAGAACACAGGGTTCGCCCTGGTTCTGCAGGTCGGCGAGGGCGTCGATCCAGTTGTACATATCTCACCTCTCAGATCGTTCCCACGTCGAGGCGTCGAACCGTCGCGTGGGAATGCATCACTGGACGCTCCGCGTCCGCTGTTCAGGATGCGACGCAGAGCGTCGCGGGCTGCATTCCCACGCAGGCGTGGGAACGATCATCAAACAACCTCGGTTTCAGCTTCGACGGCCTTCACCGCCTTGAGCTGGCGCATCTGCTCGCAACCCCACAACACCCGCTCCGGGGTCGCCGGCGCGTCGATCTTCGGTTGATGCTTGTAGTCGCCGAGGCTGGCCACCGCATCCTTGATCGCGCACCACGCGGCGATGCCGAGCATGAACGGCGGCTCACCCACTGCCTTGGAGTGGAACACCGTGTCTTCCGGGTTCTTGCGGTTTTCCACCAGTTTCACCCGCAGGTCCAGCGGCATGTCCGCCACGGCCGGGATCTTGTAGCTGGCCGGGCCGTTGGTCATCAGCTTGCCCTTGTTGTTCCACACCAGTTCTTCCATGGTCAGCCAGCCCATGCCCTGGACAAAGCCGCCCTCGACCTGGCCGATGTCGATGGCCGGGTTCAGCGAGGCGCCGACGTCGTGGAGGATGTCGGTGCGCAGCATCTTGTACTCGCCGGTCAGGGTGTCGACGATCACTTCGCAGCACGCCGCGCCGAAGGCGAAGTAGTAGAACGGCCGACCACGGGCCTGGCTGCGGTCGTAGTAGATTTTCGGGGTCTTGTAGAACCCGGTGCTCGACAGCGACACCTGATTGAAATACGCCAGCTGAATCAACGCTTCGAAGGTCATGATGTGGTCGCGCACACGGACGTGGCCGTTGTGGAATTCCACGTCTTCTTCGCTGACCTTGTAGTGCCGCGCCGCAAATTCAACGAGGCGTTGCTTGATGATTTCCGCCGCGTTCTGTGCGGCTTTACCGTTCAGGTCAGCACCGCTGGAGGCCGCCGTAGGCGAGGTGTTCGGCACCTTGTCGGTGTTGGTCGCGGTGATCTGCACGCGATCCATTTCCACCTGGAACACTTCGGCCACGACCTGCGCGACTTTGGTGTTCAGGCCCTGGCCCATTTCCGTGCCGCCGTGGTTCAGGTGGATGCTGCCGTCGGTATAGACGTGCACCAGCGCACCCGCCTGGTTGAGGAAGCTGGCGGTGAAGGAAATGCCGAACTTCACCGGGGTCAGCGCCAGGCCTTTTTTCAGGATCGGGCTATTGGCGTTGTAGCGACGGATCGCTTCGCGGCGTTCGGCATACTGGCTGCTTTCTTCCAGCTCGGCGGTCATCTCTTCGAGCATGTTGTGCTCGACAGTCTGGTAGTAGTGGGTGACGTTGCGCTCGGTCTTGCCGTAGTAGTTGGCCTTGCGCACGGCCAGCGGATCGAGGTTGAGGTGACGGGCGATGGCGTCCATCACTTCTTCGATCGCGACCATCCCTTGCGGGCCGCCGAAACCCCGATACGCGGTGTTCGACGCGGTGTTGGTCTTGCAGCGGTGACCGTTGATGGTCGCATCGCCGAGGTAGTACGAGTTGTCCGAGTGGAACATCGCACGGTCAACGATCGAGGCCGACAGGTCAGGCGAGCAGCCGCAGTTGCCGGCCAGATCCATCGCGATCCCGTGCAGGCGCCCGTTGCTGTCGAAGCCCACGTCGTACTCGACATAGAACGGGTGACGCTTGCCGGTCATCAGCATGTCTTCGACCCGAGGCAGGCGCATCTTGGTCGGCTGGCCGGTGAGGTGCGCGATCACTGCGCACAGGCATGCCGGGCTTGCGGCCTGGGTTTCCTTGCCGCCGAAACCACCGCCCATGCGGCGCATGTCGACCACGATCTTGTTCATCGACACGTCGAGGACTTCGGCCACCAGTTTCTGCACTTCGGTGGGGTTCTGGGTCGAGCAGTAGACGATCATGCCGCCGTCTTCGGTCGGCATTACCGAGGAAATCTGCGTCTCCAGATAAAAGTGTTCCTGACCGCCGATGTGCAGCGTGCCTTGGATGCGGTGCTCGGCCGTGGCCAAGGCGTTGGCCGAATCCCCGCGCTGGTGGGTGTGGCTGTCGAGTACGAAGTGGCGTTTGCGCAGGGCTTCGACCACGTCCAGCACCGGCTCCAGATCTTCGTATTCGATGATCGCGGCCATCGCGGCCTTGCGAGCGGTTTCGAGGTCTTTGGCGGCCACCGCCAGTACCGGTTGACCGACGAACTGCACGTCATCGATGGCCAGCAGCGGATCGCCCGGCATCAACGGGCCGATGTCTTTCAGGCCCGGAACGTCTTCGTGAGTGATGGCGATGCGCACACCTTCGAAGGCGTAGCAGGGTTTGGTGTCGATGCTGATGATTTTTGCGTGGGCGCGATCCGACAACCGTGCGTAAACGTGCAACTGGTTAGGGAATTCCAGGCGGTCATCGATGTACTGCGCTTCACCGGACACATGCTTGGCGGCGCTGTCGTGCTTGACGCTGCGGCCGACGCCGGTGGTCAGGTCCCTGGCGAACAGTTCAGCCAGTTCAGCTTGTGTTTTCTCTACGCCGTGATGGTTAGACATAAGCGGTCACCCGAGTCTCGATGTGCGGTGTTTGCAGTTCGATGAAGTATTTGCGCAGCAGGTTCTGCGCGCTGAGCAGGCGGTATTCCTTGCTGGCGCGGAAGTCCGAGAGCGGAGTGAAATCCTCGCCCAGCGCAGTGCAGGCACGTTCGACCACCGCGTTGTTGAACGGCTGGCCGAGCAGCACGGCTTCACAATGAGCGGCGCGTTTCGGGATCGCGGCCATGCCGCCGAAGGCGACGCGGGCGTCGGTGATCACGCCGTTTTCGACGCGCAGGTTGAACGCGGCGCAGACGGCGGAGATGTCATCGTCCAGACGCTTGGAGACTTTGTAGGCGCGGAAACGCTGCTCGGCCGTGGCGCGAGGCACGATGATTTTCTCGATGAATTCGCTTTCCTGGCGCGCGGTGACCCGGTAATCGATGAAGTAATCCTCGAGCGCCAGCGTGCGGCGCGTCTCGCCCTTGCACAACACGATCTGCGCGCCGAGGGCGATCAGCAGGGGCGGCGAGTCACCAATGGGCGAGGCGTTGCCGATGTTGCCGCCGAGGGTGCCCTGGTTGCGGATCTGCAGGGAGGCGAAGCGGTGCAGCAGCTCGCCGAAGTCCGGGTACTCGGCGTTCAACACTTCGTAGCAGTCGGAGAGGGCGGTGGCGGCGCCGATTTCGATGCGATCCTCGAAGTGCTCGATGCGCTTCATTTCGGCGACGTTGCCCACGTAGATCATCACCGGCAGGGTGCGGTGGAACTGCGTGACTTCCAGCGCCAGGTCGGTGCCGCCGGCCAACAGGCGGGCCTGTGGATAAGCATCGTAGAGGTCGGCCAGATCGGCCACGGTCAGCGGCACCAGGCAGCGTTTGTCGCCGCTGTTGAGTTCGCCGATCGATGTCGGGGCAATGGCTTTGAGGCGGGCAATGGTTTGCGCCTCACCGGCGTCGAACTGGTCAGGCTGCTTGCCGCAGCAGGATTGCTCGGCGGCGGCCAGGATCGGCCGGTAGCCGGTGCAGCGGCAGAGATTGCCGGCCAGCGCTTCGTGGGCCTTGGCATGGTCCGGCGCATCGCTGTTCTTTTGCAGGGCGAACAACGACATCACGAAACCGGGGGTGCAGAAACCGCACTGCGAACCGTGGCACTCGACCATGGCTTTCTGCACGCTGTGCAGTTCGCCCTTGTGCTTGAGGTCTTCGACGCTGATGAGTTGTTTGCCGTGCAGCGACGAAACGAACGTCAGGCACGAGTTGAGGCTGCGATAGCGAATGCGCTCGCGGCCATCGTCATCCGTCTGCAACTCGCCGACCACCACCGTACAGGCGCCGCAGTCACCGCTGGCGCAGCCTTCTTTGGTGCCGGGTTTACCCACGTGTTCGCGCAGGTAGTTGAGCACAGTCAGGTTCGGGTCCAGGGCGTGCTCGCTACGGAGTTCCTGGTTAAGTAAAAACTGGATCACGGAAGGCCTCGCAGACTCATTATTGTTGTTGAGCGACTTGAGCCGAATTTAGCAGGTCTGACTTTTCGGTCAATGGTTTTCTGACTTAAAGGTCAGGAAAAACCGTTTTGTCGCTCAACCACGTGTCTCTTCAGTATTGACCCTTATGGGATCAAGCGCTTTTTTGCGGGATTCGTGCCAAAAACCGCTGTGCGGGCACTCCGCCATGACCGCGCATTGCGCTACACTGCGCCGCTTGTGCAGATCGAAGAGTTTGAAGGACAACCATGACGTTCAAGGCGCCGGACAGCCTCGCCGAGCAAATCGCTCACCACCTCGCCGAACGGATCATTCGCGGCGAAATGAAGCCGGGAGAGCGCATCCAGGAACAGAAGGTCACGCTGGCGCTGAACGTCAGCCGCGGCTCGGTCCGCGAAGCCTTGCTGATCCTCGAGCGCCGTCACCTGATCGCGATCCTGCCGCGCCGCGGCGCCCACGTCACTGAGCTTACGGCGCACAAGGTGCAGAGCCTGTGCACGTTGATGAGCGAGCTGTACATCCTGCTCGGCAACGCGGTGGCCAATGGCTGGCAAGTCCAGTCCGACATGGCGCCGTTCGTGCAGATCCAGCAGCGCCTGACCGCCAGCTACGAGCGTCAGGACATTCGCACCTTCGTCGACGAAAGCTTCAACGTGATGCGCGCCGCGTATCCGTTCGCCAACAACCCGTACCTGCAGGAAACCGTCGAGAACCTGCAACCGGCCATGAGCCGTGCGTATTTCCTTGCGCTGGAGCAGCGCAAGGCCGAGATGAGCGAATTCCTCGAACTGTTCGAACGCTTGCTCGCCGCCGTCCTCGCCCGTGACCTGCCGCAGATCCGCATCGTGCTGACGGCTTACGCCCAGCGCAGCTGCGATCTGGTGGTGGCCGCCCTGACGGTTGCCTGACCTTGCGGCTCAAGTGCATCAAACTGGCGGGGTTCAAATCCTTCGTCGATCCGACCACGGTGAACTTCCCCAGCAACATGGCGGCGGTCGTCGGGCCGAACGGTTGCGGCAAATCGAACATCATCGACGCCGTGCGCTGGGTAATGGGCGAAAGCTCGGCCAAGAATCTGCGCGGCGAGTCGATGACCGACGTCATCTTCAACGGCTCGACCAGCCGCAAACCGGTGAGCCAGGCGAGCATCGAACTGGTATTCGACAACTCCGACGGCACCCTGCTGGGCGAGTGGGCGGCGTACGCGGAAATTTCGATCCGCCGCAAAGTGACCCGCGACAGCCAGACCACTTATTACTTGAACGGCGCCAAATGCCGTCGCCGCGACATCACCGACATCTTCCTCGGCACCGGCCTCGGCCCGCGCAGCTACTCGATCATCGAGCAGGGGATGATCTCCAAGCTGATCGAGTCCAAGCCCGAAGACCTGCGCAACTTCATCGAAGAAGCCGCTGGTATTTCCAAATACAAGGAGCGCCGGCGCGAGACCGAGAACCGCATCCGCCGCACCCACGAAAACCTTGCCCGCCTGACCGACCTGCGTGAAGAACTCGAACGCCAGCTCGAACGCCTTCACCGTCAGGCCGAGGCCGCCAAGAAGTATCAGGAATACAAGGCCGAAGAGCGCCAGCTCAAGGCGCAACTGTCGGCCCTGCGCTGGCAGGATCTGAACGATCAGGTCGGCCAGCGCGAATCGATCATCGGCAACCAGGAGATCAGCTTCGAAGCGCTGGTCGCCGAGCAGCGCAACGCCGACGCGGCCATTGAACGCCTGCGCGACGGTCACCATGACCTGTCCGAGCGCTTCAATCTGGTGCAGGGGCGCTTCTATTCGGTCGGCGGCGACATCGCCCGGGTCGAGCAGAGCATCCAGCACGGCCAGCAGCGTTTGCGCCAATTGCAGGACGATCTGAAAGAGGCAGAGCGCGCGCGCCTGGAAACCGAATCGCACCTGGGCCACGACCGTACCTTGCTGCTGACCCTCGGCGAAGAGCTCGATCAACTGACCCCCGAGCAGGAAATCACCAACGCTGCCGCCGAAGAGGCCGCCGCGGCGCTGGAAGATTCCGAAACCGTCATGCACGGCTGGCAGGAGCAATGGGACGCCTTCAACCTGACCGCCGCCGAACCCCGCCGTCAGGCCGAAGTGCAGCAGTCGCGCATCCAGCAGTTGGAAACCAGTCTGGAGCGTCTGGCCGATCGGCAAAAACGTCTGGGCGAAGAGCGGGCGTTGCTCTCGGCCGATCCGGAAGACGCGGCGATCATGGAGCTCAGCGAACAGCTCGCGGAGTCCGAAGCCACCCTTGAAGATTTGCAGACCAGCGAAGCAGCCCAGGTCGAAAAACTTGAGCAACTGCGCCAGGAGTTGCAGCAGGCGCTGACCGCGCAGCAGCAGGCGCAGGGCGATTTGCAGCGTCTCAACGGTCGCCTGGCATCGCTGGAAGCCTTGCAGCAGGCCGCGCTCGATCCGGGCACGGGCACCGCTGAATGGCTGAAGGAACACAACCTTGCCGAGCGTCCGCGTCTGGCCGAAGGCCTGAAGGTCGAGGCCGGTTGGGAGCTGGCGGTGGAGACCGTGCTCGGTGCCGACCTGCAAGCGGTGCTGGTGGACGATTTCGACGGCTTCGATCTGTCCGGTTTCGCCCAGGGTGATCTGCGTTTGCTCAGCCCCGGCAATGACGGCGTGCGCGTGGCCGGCAGCCTGCTGGACAAGGTCGAGGCACTGGTTGATCTGTCGCCCTGGCTCGCTCAGGTCAAACCGGTCGACAGTCTTGAGCAGGCGCTGGCCCTGCGCGGCCAGCTGGCTGCCGGGCAGAGCCTGATCAGCCGCGACGGTTACTGGGTCGGCCGGCATTTCCTGCGGGTGCGCCGCGCCAGCGAAGCCGAAAGCGGCATGCTTGCGCGTGGCCAGGAAATCGAAACGCTGCATGCGGAGCGCGAAGAGCGCGAAGCCACGGTCGAGGCCATGGAAACCCGTTTACAGACTCTGCGCGCGCAACAGCGTCAGCAGGAAAACGGTCGCGAGCATTTGCGTCGTTTGCTGCAAGACGAGGCCCGTCAGCAAGGCGAGCTGAAAGCTCAACTGTCCGCCGGCAAAGCCAAGGCCGAGCAGTTGAATCTGCGTCGCACCCGACTCGACGAAGAACTGGTCGAGCTCGCCGAACAGCGCGAACTGGAACACGAAAACATCGGCGAAGCGCGGATCCAGCTGCAGGACGCCCTCGACGCCATGGCCCTGGACACCGAACAGCGCGAATTGCTGCTGGCCCAGCGAGACAGCCTGCGCGAGCGGCTGGATCGGGTGCGTCAGGAAGCGCGCCAGCACAAGGATCACGCCCATCAATTGGCCGTGCGTCTGGGCTCGCTGCGCGCGCAGCATGATTCGACCCGCCAGGCCCTTGAACGTCTGGAAATGCAGGCCGAGCGCCTCACCGAAAAACGCGAACAGCTCAGCCTGAATCTGGAGGAGGGCGAGGCGCCGCTGGAAGAGTTGCGCCTCAAACTCGAAGAGTTGCTCGACAAGCGCATGAGCGTCGACGATGAACTCAAGACCGCCCAGATCGCGCTGGAAGACGCCGACCGCGAACTGCGCGACGCGGAAAAACGCCGGACCCAGGCCGAGCAGCAATCGCAAATGATCCGTGGCCAGCTCGAACAGCAACGCATGGAATGGCAGGCCCTGACCGTGCGCCGCAAGGCTCTGCAGGATCAACTGCTGGAAGACGGCTACGATCTGCACGGCGTGCTCAACACCCTGACCGCCGAGGCCAGCGAGAAGGGCGCCGAAGAAGAACTCGAGCGCATCGCCGCGCGCATTCAGCGCCTGGGCGCGATCAACCTCGCGGCGATCGACGAATACCAGCAACAATCCGAGCGTAAACGTTATCTGGATGCTCAGGACGCCGATCTGGTCGAAGCCCTTGAGACGCTGGAAAACGTCATCCGCAAGATCGACAAGGAAACCCGTAACCGTTTCAAAGATACCTTTGATCAGATCAATGGCGGTTTACAGGCGCTTTTCCCGAAAGTTTTCGGTGGTGGACGCGCGTATTTGGAACTGACGGGCGAAGATCTACTCGATACAGGGGTGACGATCATGGCGCAACCGCCCGGCAAGAAGAACAGCACCATCCATTTGCTCTCCGGTGGCGAGAAAGCCCTGACGGCACTGGCACTGGTTTTTGCGATCTTCAAGTTGAATCCGGCGCCGTTCTGCATGCTCGATGAAGTTGACGCACCGCTGGATGACGCTAACGTTGGACGCTACGCACGATTGGTCAAGGAGATGTCGCAGACTGTGCAGTTCATCTATATCACCCACAACAAGATCGCCATGGAAATGGCTGACCAGTTGATGGGCGTGACGATGCACGAGCCGGGTTGTTCGCGACTGGTAGCCGTGGATGTCGAGGAGGCGATGGCGATGGTGGATGCCTGAGCCGGCGCTGTCGGAAAAGGTATTTGTAGTCCGTAGGACTTATTTACCGGTTTCGAATGGCTGGCCAATCGACATAATCGCGCAAGCCAATGAGACAGACGGTGTAAAGTTGTCTTTGGTCGTGCTAGTTTAATGTCAATTTTTCGTATACGTGGGCAAAACGCCTGTCAGAACATAGAGTTGGCGCCACGTTTTAAAGCGGTTTGCACAGTGTAAACCCCTTATTTTTCAGCATTTTTTATAGAGGCACGGGATTACATGGAAATCGGTCTGCGCGAGTGGCTGATCGTCATCGGCATCATTGTGATAGCCGGTATTCTTTTCGATGGCTGGCGCCGTATGCGCGGCGGCAAGGGAAAACTGAAATTCCGTCTTGACCGAAGTCTGTCCAACCTGCCGGACGAGGACACCAGCGCCGAGCTGTTGGGCCCGGCCCGTGTGCTGGACACCCATAAAGAGCCGCAACTGGACGAACACGATCTGCCATCGGTGAGCATGCCGGCCCGCGAAGCACGCGAGCCTCGCGAATCCGGTTCCAAGCGCGGCAAGCGTGGCAGCAACGGTCCGGCCCAGGGCGACCTGAACCTCGATCTGGATCTGGACGGCGGTCCGAGCTTCAGCAGCCGCGACGATGATTTCGTCGAGCCTGCCGCCAAGTCGTCGCCGGCAGTGGCCGATAAAGATCAGCCGCAAGCCGAAGAAGTGCTGGTGATCAGCGTGATCTGCCGCGACCCGGCCGGCTTCAAGGGCCCGGCACTGCTGCAGAACATTCTGGAAAGCGGTCTGCGTTTCGGCGAGATGGATATCTTCCACCGTCACGAAAGCATGGCCGGCAACGGCGAAGTGCTGTTCTCCATGGCCAACGCGGTCAAGCCGGGCATCTTCGATCTGGACGACATCGACCACTTCAGCACCCCGGCGGTGAGCTTCTTCCTCGGCCTGCCAGGCCCGCGTCATCCGAAGCAGGCCTTCGACGTGATGGTGGCGGCAGCCCGCAAGCTGTCCCAGGAACTGAACGGCGAGTTGAAAGATGACCAGCGCAGCGTCCTGACCGCGCAGACCATCGAGCACTACCGTCAGCGCATCGTCGAATTCGAACGCCGCGCCCTGACCCAGAAGCGTTGATTGAAAAGGTTGCCTCGCAATAAAGGGGCAATCGGCAAAATAGATTGAGCAGCCTCGGCTGCTCTTTTGCTTTATGAGAGAACACCCATGACTGCCGCCAAAGACCGCATTCTAGAGCTGCGCGCTGAACTCGATCAGCACAACTACCGTTACCACGTCCTCGATGAGCCGAGCATTCCGGATGCCGAGTACGACCGGTTGTTCCACGAGCTCAAGGCGCTGGAAGCGGCCAATCCGGAACTGATCACCAGCGACTCGCCTACCCAACGTGTCGGTAGCGTGGCCCTGACCGCGTTCACCCAGGTGCGTCATGAGGTGCCGATGCTCAGCCTCGGCAACGCCTTCGAAGAAACCGACATGCGCGAGTTCGACCGCCGGGTGACCGAAGGTCTGGATCTGCCGGCCGGTGACCTGTTCGGCGGTGGCGCGGCGGTGGAATACAGTTGCGAACCGAAACTCGATGGCCTGGCGGTCAGCCTGCTGTATCAGGACGGTGTGCTGGTGCGTGGCGCCACACGCGGCGACGGCACCACCGGTGAAGACATCAGCGTCAACGTGCGCACCGTGCGCAACATCCCGCTGAAGCTGCACGGCACGGGCTGGCCGGCGACCCTGGAAGTGCGCGGCGAAGTGTTCATGTCCAAGGCCGGTTTCGAGCGCCTCAACGCCTCGCAACTGGAAATCGGCGGCAAGACCTTCGCCAACCCGCGCAACGCCGCCGCCGGCAGCCTGCGTCAGCTGGATTCGAAGATCACCGCCAACCGTCCGCTGGAATTCTGCTGCTACGGCATCGGCCAGGTCTCTCACGATATTTCCGACACTCACATCGGCAACCTCAAGCAGCTGCAAGCCTGGGGTCTGCCGATCAGCCATGAATTGAAACTGGCCAAAGGCATCGGCGAATGCCTGGATTACTACCGCGATATCGGCGAGCGCCGTAATTCGCTGGCTTACGAAATCGACGGTGTGGTGTTCAAGGTCAACAGCATTGCCGACCAGCGCGAACTGGGCTTCCGCGCCCGCGAACCGCGCTGGGCCATCGCCCACAAATTCCCGGCCATGGAAGAGCTCACCGAACTGCTCGACGTGGAATTCCAGGTCGGCCGCACCGGCGCCGTCACGCCTGTGGCGCGCTTGAAACCGGTCAAGGTCGCAGGTGTGACCGTGGCCAATGCAACGCTGCACAACATGGACGAAGTCGCCCGGCTGGGCCTGATGATCGGCGACACGGTGATCATTCGCCGCGCCGGTGATGTGATTCCGCAAGTGGTGCAAGTCGTTGCCGAGCGTCGCCCGGAAGACGCGCGGCCGGTGCAGATTCCCGAGAACTGTCCGGTGTGTGGCTCGCACGTCGAGCGCACGCAACTGGTCAAGCGCAGCAAGGGCAAGGAAACCATCAGTGAGGGCGCGGTGTATCGTTGCGTCGGCCGACTGGCCTGCGGTGCGCAACTCAAGCAGGCGATCATTCACTTCGTATCGCGCCGGGCGATGGACATCGAAGGCCTTGGCGACAAGAGTGTCGAGCAACTGGTGGACGAAGGTCTGGTCAGTTCGCCGGCTGATCTTTACGCGCTGAAGTTCGAGGACATCGTCGACCTCGAAGGCTTCGCCGAAGTGTCGAGCAACAAGTTGCTGGCTGCCATCGAAGACAGCAAGAAGCCGGGGCTGGCGCGCTTCATCTATGCGCTGGGCATTCCGGATGTCGGCGAGGAGACGGCCAAAGTGCTGGCGCGTTCGCTGGGATCGCTGGAGCGTGTCCAGCAAGCCTTGCCGCAAGTGCTGACGTACCTGCCGGACATCGGCCTGGAAGTGGCGCACGAGATTCACAGCTTCTTCGAGGATGCGCACAACCGGCAGGTGATCAGCGAACTGCTGGGCCACGGTTTGCAGATTCAGGACCAGGGCGAGTTGGGTGCCGAGTTTGCCGCGAGTACCACGCTGGGCGGCTTCCTCGACAAGCTGCACATTCCTTCGGTGGGCCCGGGCGGGGCGCAGAAACTGGCGGACAAGTTCGAATCGCTGGAAGGGGTGATGAACGCTGACTGGCTGGACATGCGTCAGGCATTGCCGGAGAAACAGGCCAACTCGGTTCGCGGGTTCTTCGCCTTGCCCGAGCATCGTCAACTGGCTGAAGACGCCGAGAAGCAACTGCGCGATTTCGGCATGCACTGGCAGAGCGAAAAGAAAGTCGTCGAAGGCCTGCCGCTGGCCGGCGAAACCTGGGTGCTGACCGGCAAGGTCGAGCTGATGAGTCGCGATGTCGCCAAGGAACACCTGGAAAGCCTCGGCGCCAAGGTTGCGGGTTCCGTGTCGGCCAAGACTCATTGCGTGGTGGCCGGACCGGGCGCCGGGTCGAAACTGACCAAGGCCAACGAGCTGGGCGTGAAAGTGATGGATGAAGAGGCGTTTATCGGGTTCCTGAAAGGGCACGGTATCAGTGCCTGATTGATCGACAGATGCGCTCCGCGTGGGAATACCGCCCGGACGCTCCGCGTCCGCTGTGACGCAGAGCGTCACGGTATGCATTCCCACGCAGAGCGCGGGAACGATCTGCGTGCGGGAATGATCTAGTCTTGGCAAGCCCCAGGGAGAGATCGCCATGTACCGCTTTTTCGAGCAGCTCAGTTCCCGCATCGTCGCGCCGTTCATGGGCGAATCCTCGCGCAACAGCAAGGTCTGGCCGTGCCGCTGCGGCCAGTCGCTGTTCTTTCGCAACAGCCAGTGCCTGGCCTGCAACGCGGCGCTGGGTTATCAACCGGAACACAGTCGGCTGACCTCGCTGCAAGCGGGGCCGCAAGAGAACACCTGGACGCTGGACGTCGATCCCGAGGCCGGGCTGTTCCGGCGTTGCGCCAATCTCGACACTCCGGCCGGCTGCAACTGGCTGCTGCCCGCCAACGATCACGACACCCTGTGCGCGGCCTGCGCTCTGAATCGCACCATTCCCGACCTGTCCGTCCCGGAAAACCCCGAGCGCTGGCGCAAGGTGGAAATCGCCAAGCGGCGACTGGTGGCGCAACTGATTGGCCTCGGCCTGCCGGTCATCCCGAAAACCGTCGACGAAGAAACCGGCCTGGCCTTCGATTTCATCGGCGTCGATCTGCAAGGCAATGCGCCGATGACCGGCCACGCCAATGGCCTGATCACCCTCGACATCGCAGAAGCCGACGACGCCCACCGCGAGCAGGTCCGGGCGCAGATGCACGAACCCTATCGCACGCTGCTCGGGCATTTTCGCCATGAGGTCGGGCATTACTACTGGGATCGGTTGATCGCCAACAGCCCTTGGCTGGGTTCATTCCGCAACCTGTTCGGCGACGAACGCGCCAGTTATGCCGAGGCACTTGAGCGCCATTATCAGCAGGGCGCACCGGCCGACTGGTCGCAGCATTACGTCAGCGCCTACGCCACCATGCACCCATGGGAAGACTGGGCGGAAACCTGGGCGCATTACCTGCATATGATGGACGCGGTGGATACCGCGCTGGGCTTTGGCATGAGCGCCCGGGAGATGGACCTGGATTACCAGCCGTTCCCGTCCAGCACGTTGTACGACCCCGAGCATCCCGGCGGCGCGGCGTTCCTGTCGTTCGTCAATGCGTGGATCGAACTGGCCGGCATGCTCAACGAACTGTCGCGCAGCATGGGCCAGCCGGATTTCTATCCATTCGTCCTGCCGCCTGCGGCGATCGCCAAGCTGCACTTCATTCATCTGGTGATCCAGCAAGAGGGCGGCCGCGCGGACGAGGTGCTTCAGGCGCAATAGCAAGTGCTTGAAGCCCTTCATGTTTTTTATCTGCAACGAGCGGTTGTAACTTCGTCTCAGATAGGTACAATGGCGCGGCTCGCCGACAGGCGAGTGTCGTTATGGTGACCCTATCGGTCCCCCCGCAACGATTACCCGTGAACCTGGTCAGAGCCGGAAGGCAGCAGCCACAGCGGGAACATTGTGTGCCGGGGTGTGGCTGGTAGGGTTACCACCTTAACGAACATCGAACGAGTCAGACAGAACTGCATGGGTTTCGCCCACTGCGGTTTTTTTATGCCTGCGATTCGTCGTTCGAGTCAGCACACCCTGCTCGCGATGGCGTCGACACGGGGTAATCATTTCTCCTGCAATCGCGCATACTCGCCACAACCGAAATGAATGAAGAGTCTGACCGGGATCGACCTCAGGGGTTGTGCCCAGGTCGCGAGGTTTTATGCTCCCGGAACATTCCGATTTATCCAGCCCTGTGTTCTTGCCCGTCACGGATGAAACCTGCGCGAACCTGTTGCAGGCGGAGGGCGCAACAGCGCTCGAGAGCCTGACCGATCCGGAATTGGCGGCGGTGCTGGTTATTCAGAATCTGGTGCAGACGAAAGAGCAGGATCTCGGCGCAATTGCGGCGGAAAAGATTCTGGCCAAACTCTTGGCCTGGGCTGTCGAAAAACGTCAGTCAGCGACGGCTGGTCTGTTGTCAGAAGCCCGGCGGCTGTTCGACCCGCGCAAATTGTATTTCGGTCTGAAGGTTCTTAATCCTCTGAACCTGCGTTTTCTGTTGGCTGAAGAAATATCGGCGCGCGACTACTTGTTGCCCGATGGTCAGTGGGATTTCGAATACAAAGTCCGGCGTCATCGCCGCCATGACCCGTTCAGCCAGCCGATAGTGACGCCCCGTTACCGCGAGCGCTGGTTGAGCCCGGCCCAGGACAAACTGGTCAGAACCTTCCGCGCCAACCTGGACGAAGATCTGCACGTTCAAGGTTACGCAGGGATCGGCAAAAGCCATCTGCTGGTGGCCTTGCTGGAACATCTGCGCCCGGAAAAGACGCTGTTGCTGGCGCGCACCCCGGCCAAACTGGAGGTGCTTCGCCAGCGGATGGCGGGGCCGAGCGAGAAGAAGGCCGGCAAGACCTTCCTGGCGTTTGCGCAGTCGCTGATGCTCGGGCGCAGGCCGCAGGCGGAGGGAGGGCGAATCCCGACCCGGCAGGCGCTGGCGCAGGAACTGAATATCTTCGGTTTTCGCCACCACGACGGGCAGGCGACCCTTGAACTCTGCCTCAAAGTGATCGAACGCTACTGCCGCTTCCGCGATCACACCTTTTCGGCGAAGCATCTGCCGCATTTCAACCAGCCGCTCTCCAGCGTCGACGCTCAGGTGTTGCTGGAATATTCGAGCCGGGTGTGGGGCTACCTCGAACTCAATCCGGCGTGGGGCAGCCAGACCGGCTTCGAAGCGCTACTGATGATCAAGCGGGCCTGCATCGCTGGTTGCGTGGTGCCGGCGCGCTACACGCACGTGCTGATCGACGAGAGTCAGGACATTCCCGGGTCGCTGTTGCAGATCATCGAGCGCGGGCGTCAGGTGCTGATCACCCTCGGCGACGAGTATCAGCAGGCCAGCGGCGTGCCGGTCAAGCGGCACCGTGAGGTTCGCCAGAGCGATATCAGCTATTCCGTGCGTTCGGGGCGCAATGTCGAACGGCTGGTCAATCCGCTGATCGCCCGGCACTCGCAGAAGGGCAAGATTCCGTTCGAGGGTGCCAGTGATGCTGACGTCGTCATCAAGGAATACCCGGAAGGCTTCGTGCCGTCCGAAGGTTGCGTGGTGCTGACGGCATCGCCATGGGACAGCATGATCTGGGCGATCCATCTGCACGATTCCAACCGCAAGTTCAGATTCCCGGACAAGCGAACCCAGGATGATCTGAAGCATTTCATGGCCACCGCCATCGAACTGTTCAAACCGGATTTCTACCGTTCTGAATTCAGCGAAAACGGCGTGCATCCGTATTTCAGCGACCTGCCTGACTGGCAAGCGGTGTGCGACGTAAACCGGTTCGACGAATCGTTTCTGCGGGTCAAGGACAAGCTGGAAAACGGCTTCATGATTGCCGACCTGACGCGCCTGAACCGAATGATCGACAACGCCGGCAATGGCTGCCTGTTGATGCTCGCGCAAGAGGCGGGGGGCATGGAGTTCGACAAGGTCCTGCTGACGCCGGGGTTGCTGACCAACGAGAAATTCAAGGATGCCTACGCGTTCGATCAGCGGATCTGCGCCGTGTACATCGCCATCTCCCGCGCCAGGCTGAAGCTTTATGTGCCGTACGATGTGGTGGCGTGGGTCGAGTATCACGAGTACCAGCAATTTCGCGATACGGCGGGGCATTGAAGGCCCGGCTCACGGTTCACTGGCCGATCCTCCGGTATACAGCCGGATAATGTCATCAATTTCCCCCGACATTTTCATCCGCAGCAATGTCCTCAATATCCGCTGCACCGGCACGTCCGGGTCGTTGCGCACATAGCAGCCGATCTTCTGTTCCTGCAACACCGCCACCGCTTGCAGTTGCTGCTGCGGCATCAGGCGCTGATTGAACCAGTCCAGGGTCCATTGATTGCTCACGGCGTAGCGGTAGCGGCCGGCCATTAGTTTGTCGAGTACCTGCGCCTGGTTACGCGCGTCTTCGCGCCATAGTCGGTCGGTGTCGAATGTCGGTTGCAGCGTGGGGTAGCTGTAGCCGAGCACGGTGCCGATCGACTGGCGGGGCAGGAGGGCCGGATCGGCGCTGGGCGGCTGGTCCTGGCGGCTGATCAGCAGATCACGCTGAAAGAACAGCGGAATGCTCCAGATGTAATCCCCGGACAGATTCGGCAGCCAGGATTGTGCGGCATAGCAGCGCACATCGACTTCGCCGTGTTCCATGGCGTTCTGCACGCGGTTGCGGGGCAGGACGTGAAATTGCGCCGGCACGCCAACCTGAGTCGCCAGGCTGAGCATGATGTCGTAAAGGATGCCCTGGGTCGGGCGGCCGCGTTCGATCTGCACCATCGGCATCGCCCAGCTGTCGGCAACGACGAAGCGCAGCGGCGGTTGCGACGCCATCGCGCTCAGGCTCAATCCCAGTAATGCCCCCACGGCCCACCGCATAAATGCTCCGGTAATTCCCGATCCCGAGCCGACAAAAGCCCTCGCTCATGCAGCTTAGCCAGAATAGACGAGCACACCGGATGCAATTTTGCCCTTGCTCCGCTAGCATTAGCCGCTTCTGCTTCCTTTGCCGCGACGGTTTTCGATGAGTTATCAGGTTCTTGCACGTAAATGGCGTCCGCGCTCGTTCCGCGAAATGGTCGGCCAGACCCATGTGCTCAAGGCTCTGATCAATGCCTTGGACAGCCAGCGCCTGCACCACGCCTACCTCTTCACCGGTACGCGGGGCGTTGGCAAGACCACGATTGCGCGGATCATCGCCAAATGCCTGAACTGTGAAACAGGTATCACTTCAAGCCCGTGCGGCGAGTGTTCGGTGTGCCGCGAGATCGATGAAGGTCGTTTCGTCGACCTGATCGAGATCGACGCCGCGAGCCGGACCAAGGTCGAGGACACCCGCGAGCTGCTCGACAACGTGCAATACGCCCCGAGCCGCGGTCGCTTCAAGGTCTACCTGATCGACGAAGTGCACATGCTCTCCAGCCATTCCTTCAATGCGCTGTTGAAAACCCTCGAAGAGCCACCGCCCTACGTCAAGTTCATCCTGGCGACCACCGACCCGCAGAAACTTCCGGCAACGATTTTGTCGCGATGCCTGCAGTTCTCCCTGAAGAACATGACACCTGAGCGTGTGGTCGAGCATTTGACTCATGTCCTGACCGCCGAAAACGTACCGTTCGAAGACGACGCCCTGTGGCTGCTCGGCCGCGCCGCCGACGGTTCGATGCGTGACGCCATGAGCCTGACCGACCAGGCCATCGCCTTCGGTGAAGGCAAGGTGCTGGCCGCCGATGTGCGGGCAATGCTCGGTACGCTGGATCACGGCCAGGTTTACGACGTGCTGCACGCGCTGATCGAAGGTGATGCCAAGGCGTTGCTCGAAGCCGTGCGTCACCTGGCCGAACAGGGTCCGGACTGGAACGGCGTGCTCTCGGAAATTCTCAACGTGCTGCACCGCGTCGCCATCGCCCAGGCCCTGCCGGAAGGTGTCGATAACGGCCACGGCGACCGTGACCGGGTGCTGGCGCTGGCCCAGGCCCTGCCGGCCGAAGACGTCCAGTTCTATTACCAGATGGGCCTGATCGGCCGCCGCGACTTGCCGCTGGCGCCGGACCCGCGAGGCGGTTTCGAAATGGTGCTGCTGCGGATGCTGGCCTTCCGGCCGGCAGACACGGCGGATGCCCCGAGGCAACCGCTAAAGCCAGTGGGGATCAGCCAGGCCACAGTTGATTCCGCAAACTCAGTGGCTGCCGCGCCGAAACCTGCGCCGGTAGTGGCTGCCGCTGTTGCGCCGGCTCCGGTGGTTGCACCGGCACCGGCACCTGCGCCTGCGCCTGTTCCCGAGCCTGTACCGGTTGCCGCGGTGATTGCGCCTGAACCCGTTCCTGAGCCAGAACCCGAGCCGGTCGTGGCCGAAGAAGTCGTCGACCTGCCGTGGAATGACCCGGTAGAACCTGCGCCTGGGCAGCAGCCAGCGGTCGAGCCCGTGCTGGAAACCACCGCCGAACAGCCGGATCTGCCGCCTATGCCGCTGCCGACCCCGGACAGCGTCGTGCCGGACGCCCCGGAGTGGGCCGCCGCGCCGATCCCCGAGCCGTCAGTGGCCGAAGTCGATGCCGCCACACCGGGCATGGACATGGACGACGAGCCGCCGCTCGACGAGGACTACATCGAGCCGGACATGGATTCGGCCTACAGTTACCTCGACGATCTGGCCAGCGAACACGCCGCAGAACCGGCTCCCGAACCCGAGCCGGAACCTGCCGCCGCGCCGGCCACAGGTCTGGCCCTGCAATGGCTGGAGCTGTTCCCGCAACTGCCGATCTCCGGCATGACCGGAAGCATCGCCGCCAACTGCACGCTGATCGCGGTCGATGGCGACCATTGGCTGATGCACCTGGACCCGGCCCACAGTGCCTTGTTCAACGCCACCCAGCAGCGTCGTCTGAACGATGCGCTGAACCAGTTCCACGGACGCACGCTGACCCTGACCATCGAGCTGATCAAGCCCGAGCAGGAAACCCCGGCCCAGGCCGCGTCCCGGCGCCGTGCCAACCGTCAGCGCGAGGCGGAGGAGTCGATCCACGGCGATCCGTTCATCCAGCAGATGGTCCAGCAGTTCGGTGCGGTCGTGCGACACGATACTATTGAACCTGTCGACGCCCTGGTCAGTCAGGGCTAATAACTGAGGGCGTCCGGCCTGTGTGGCCGGGCGCTGTTTTGATCCAAGTACTTTTGAGGTGATTCCCATGATGAAAGGTGGCATGGCCGGCCTGATGAAGCAGGCGCAGCAAATGCAGGAAAAAATGGCCAAGATGCAGGAAGAACTGGCCAACGCCGAAGTCACCGGCAAAGCCGGTGGCGATCTGGTCACCGTGGTGATGACCGGCCGTCATGACGTGAAGAAGGTCAGCATCGACCCGAGCGTACTGCCAGGCCTGGACGAAGACGACCGTGAAGTGGTCGAGGATCTGGTGGCTGCAGCCGTCAACGCCGCCGTGCGTCAGATCGAAGCCAACAGCCAGGCGAAAATGGGCAGCATGACCGCTGGCATGAACCTGCCGGCCGGTATGAAACTGCCGTTCTGATTCGCCTTGGCGGGTTGGATGAGCGACAAAAAATGCCAGGCATCGTGCCTGGCATTTTTTTGGCCTGTTGATCGTTCCCACGCTCTGGACTGACCCCGACAAAGTAGACGATTCGATACCTCGACCATCGCTTATCAAACGGAACGCACCATCCCCACCAAGGTCTGCTCCCTATACCACCGAATTCATCATTCAAAGGAGACGCTGACATGTCCGACTCTCTGACCCTCAATCAACGCTTCGTGCTGGCCTCGCGACCGGTGGGCGCGCCAACGCCCGAGAACTTCCGTCTGGAGCGCGAGGCGCTGCCGGACCTTGAAGACGGCCAGGTGTTGCTCAAGACCCTGTACCTGTCACTCGATCCCTACATGCGCGGGCGCATGAGTGATGCGCCGTCCTACGCGGCGCCGGTACAGGTCGGCGAGGTGATGACCGGCGGCGCTGTCAGCCGTGTAGAACAGTCGCGTCATCCGAAATTCCACCCCGGCGATCTGGTGGTGGGTGCCACCGGCTGGCAAAGCCACAGCATCAGCGACGGCCGCAACATCATCCCGATCCCGTCCGGCCTGCCGAGCCCGTCGATGGCCCTCGGCGTGCTGGGCATGCCCGGCATGACCGCCTACATGGGCCTGATGGACATCGGCCAGCCAAAAGAAGGGGAGACTCTGGTGGTCGCCGCCGCTTCCGGTGCAGTGGGCTCGGTGGTCGGCCAGGTGGCGAAGATCAAAGGCCTGCGCGCCGTCGGCGTGGCCGGTGGTGCCGAGAAGTGCAAATACGTGGTCGAGCAATTGGGCTTCGACGCCTGCATCGATCACAAGGCACCGGACTTTGCCGAGCAACTGGCCAAGGCCTGTCCCAATGGCATCGACATCTATTACGAAAACGTTGGCGGCCATGTTTTCGATGCGGTCGTCCCTCTGCTCAATCCCAAGGCGCGGATCCCGCTGTGCGGCCTGATCGCCGGCTACAACGCCTCGGAAGCGCCGAAAGGCCCGGATCGCTTGCCTGCCTTGCAACGCACCTTGCTGACCAAACGCGTACGGATTCAGGGCTTCATCGTGTTTGACGACTATGGCGACCGTCAGCCGGAATTCATCAGCGCCATGGTGCCGTGGGTGCGCGATGGCAAGGTGAAATTCCGCGAGGACGTGGTCGAGGGCCTGGAGCAGGCACCGCAGGCGTTTATCGGGCTGCTGGAGGGGCGTAACTTCGGCAAACTGGTGGTGAAGGTTGCACAGGACTGAGGATTTGACGCTGGCCGGAGGCGCGGGTATAAACCGCGTCTCGTCGTTTTGTCGGACTTTTTCCCCATGAGCTTCAGCCCTTTGATTCGCCAACTGATCGACGCCCTGCGAACTTTGCCGGGCGTGGGTCAGAAAACTGCCCAGCGTATGGCGTTGCAGTTGCTCGAGCGTGACCGCAGCGGCGGCACGCGCCTGGCCCAGGCCCTGAGCCAGGCCATGGAGGGGGTCGGACACTGCCGTCAGTGCCGCACGCTGACCGAAGACGATCTGTGCCCGCAATGCGCCGACACCCGCCGCGACGACACGCTGTTGTGCGTGGTGGAAGGGCCGATGGATGTCTACGCGGTCGAGCAGACCGGGTTCCGCGGTCGCTACTTCGTGCTCAAGGGGCACCTGTCGCCGCTGGACGGCCTGGGACCGGAAGCCATCGGCATCCCGCAATTGATGGCGCGGATCGAAGAGGCGGGCACCTTCACCGAAGTCATCCTCGCCACCAACCCGACCGTGGAAGGTGAAGCAACCGCCCACTACATTGCTCAGTTGCTGCAGAGCAAAGGCCTGATCGCCTCGCGCATCGCTCACGGCGTACCGTTGGGTGGCGAACTGGAACTGGTGGACGGCGGTACGCTGGCTCACTCGTTTGCAGGGCGCAAGCCGATTTCCCTCTGAGCCACACAATCCTGTTGAAAACCAAGCAAGCGCTCGGTTAAGTTCGGCGAACCCTTCCATGGAGTTCGCCGATGCCCGCCTTCCAGGAATACTTCGACCCCAGCCACCAATTGGTCCGCGACAGCGTCAGACGTTTCGTCGAGCGCGAGATCCTGCCGGACATCGATACGTGGGAAGAAGCCGAAAGCTTCCCCCGTGAGCTTTACCTCAAGGCCGGTGCGGCCGGCATCCTCGGCATCGGTTACCCCGAAGCGCTGGGTGGCAGTCACGAAGGAGATCTGTTCGCCAAGATCGCCGCCAGCGAAGAACTGATGCGTTGTGGTTCCGGCGGGCTTGTAGCCGGGCTCGGTTCGCTTGATATCGGTTTGCCGCCGATCGTCAAATGGGCCCGGCCCGAAGTCCGTGACCGCGTCGTCCCTCAAGTGCTCAGCGGCGAGAAGATCAGCGCCCTGGCAGTGACCGAGCCGGGCGGCGGCTCCGACGTCGCCAACCTGCAGACCCGCGCCGTGCGCGATGGCGATCATTACCGGGTCAGCGGCAGCAAAACCTTTATCACCAGTGGCGTGCGCGCCGATTACTACACCGTCGCGGTGCGTACCGGTGCGCCCGGTTTTGCCGGCATCAGCCTGCTACTGATCGAGAAGGGCACACCCGGTTTCACCGTTGGCCGGCAACTGAAGAAAATGGGCTGGTGGGCGTCGGACACCGCTGAATTGTTCTTCGACGATTGTCCGGTGCCGGTGGGCAATCTGATCGGCGCGCAGAACATGGGGTTTGCCTGCATCATGGGCAACTTTCAGAGCGAGCGTCTGGCGTTGGCCTTGATGGCCAACATGACCGCGCAACTGGCGCTGGAAGAGAGCCTGAAATGGGCGAAGGAGCGGCAGGCGTTCGGCAAGCCCATCGGCAAGTTCCAGGTGATCAAGCATCGCCTTGCGGAAATGGCCACGGCGCTGGAAGTCTCGCGGGAGTTCACCTACCGGCAGGCGGCGAAGATGGCGGCGGGGCAGAGCGTGATCAAGGAAATCTCCATGGCCAAGAACTTTGCCACGGACACTTCGGATCGCATTACCAACGAGGCGGTGCAGATTCTTGGCGGGCTGGGTTATATGCGCGAAAGCCTGGTGGAGCGGCTGTACCGGGATAACCGCATTCTGTCGATTGGCGGCGGGACGCGGGAAGTGATGAACGAGATCATCAGCAAGCAGATGGGACTGTAATCCTCGGTGTTGATCGTTCCCACGCTCTGCGTGGGAATGCAGCCCGGGACGCTCCGCGTCCCTTCCAAAGCCGAACGCGGAGCGTCCGTTGAGGCATTCCCACGCAGAGCGTGGGAACGATCGGGCGCGGGGTTTTACTTGTCAGTCAGGGCAAACTGCGTCAGGCAGAACGTCGCAATCCCCATGTCCTCAAGACGCTGCGAACCACCCAGCTCCGGCAGATCAATGATCGCCGCCGCTTCGTGAACACGGGCGCCCATGCGGCGGATCAGGTTGGCCGCTGCGATCAGCGTGCCACCGGTGGCGATCAGGTCATCGAACATCACCACCGAATCGCCTTCACACAGGCTGTCGGCGTGCACTTCGAGGAACGCTTCGCCGTACTCGGTTGCGTAGCCTTCGGCCAGCACATCCGCCGGCAGTTTGCCTTGCTTGCGAAACAGCACCAGCGGCTTGTTCAGCTGATAGGCCAGCACCGACCCGATCAGGAAACCGCGAGCGTCCATCGCGCCGATGTGGGTGAAGTCGGCTTCCACATAGCGGTGGGCGAAGCTGTCCATCACAAGGCGCAGGGCCTTGGGCGACTGGAACAGCGGGGTGATGTCGCGAAAGATCACACCCGGTTTCGGGAAGTCGATCACGGGGCGGATCAGGGATTTGATGTCGAAGGAGTCGAAGACCATCGTCGAGGTGTCCTGGCAGGGCTGCAAACGGCGCAGTATACCCGCGGCTGAAACGATACGCTCGGCCGCGGGTCGAGATCAGACTTCGAGCGAGCCGCCGGCCAGGGCGCAGAGCTGGATCGGGTCGAGGATATGGATTTCCTTGCCCTCGGCTGCGATCAGTTCGTTCTGCTGGAAGCGGGTGAAAACCCGGGACACGGTTTCCACCGCCAGCCCCAGGTAGTTGCCGATTTCATTGCGGGACATGCTCAGGCGGAACTGGTTGGCCGAGAAGCCGCGAGCGCGAAAACGCGCCGACAGGTTGACCAGGAACGTGGCGATGCGCTCGTCGGCGGTTTTCTTCGACAGCAGCAACATCATTTGCTGGTCATCGCGGATTTCGCGGCTCATCACGCGCATCAACTGACGGCGCAGCTGCGGCAGTTGCAGGGCCAGTTCGTCGAGGCGCTCGAAGGGAATTTCGCAAACCGAAGTGGTTTCCAGCGCCTGGGCGGAAACCGGGTGTTTCTCGGTGTCCATGCCGGACAGCCCGACCAGTTCGCTCGGCAGGTGGAAACCGGTCAGTTGTTCTTCGCCGGTGTCGCTCAGGCTGAAGGTCTTCAGGGCGCCGGAGCGTACTGCATAAACGGAATCGAAGGTGTCGCCCTGACGGAACAGGAACTCACCCTTTTTCAGCGGGCGGCCACGTTTAACGATTTCGTCCAGCGCATCCATGTCTTCCAGATTCAGCGAAAGTGGCAGGCAGAGAGGGGCCAGGCTGCAATCCTTGCAATTAGCCTGGTTGTGAGCGCGCAGTTTAACTGGCTCGGACATTTCTTAAATCCTTGTGGGAAAACACACATAAGGCGTAAGGGTAACCCAGCGGAGGACATTCAGGCCAGCCTGTGGCGAGATTGCCCCCAAGGCATGAAGCCGCAGGGATGACGGCCGATAAACGTGTCTCGGACGGCGTGCAAGGCACCGTTTCGATGACCGTGATACCCGGACAACCCCTGCGTTGTGCTTGGAAAAGCTAGATCACCCGCGAGAAACGCTGGCGGTTTTGCTGTTCCAGGTAGGCGTCGAACACCATGCACACCGAACGTACCAGCAGGCGACCGGCCGGCAGCACGGTGATGCGCTCGCGATCCAGTTCGATCAGCCCGTCCTGCGCCATGCCCTGCAATTGCGGCCAGAGCGCGCCGAAATAACCCTGAAAATCGATGTTGAAGCTACGTTCGATCTCGGCGAAATCCAGGCTGAAATTGCAGATCAGTTGCTGGATCACTGCACGACGCAGGCGATCGTCAGCGTTACACACCAGACCACGACTGGTGGCCAGTTGCGCGCCGGCGAGGGTGTTCTGGTAGTGATTGAGGTCGCTGCTGTTCTGGCAGTACAGGTCGCCGATCTGGCTGATGGCCGACACGCCCAGCCCGATCAGGTCGCAATGACCGTGAGTGGTGTAGCCCTGGAAGTTGCGCTGCAGGGTCGATTCTTCCTGAGCAATCGCCAGTTCATCGTCGGGCAGGGCGAAGTGGTCCATGCCGATGTAGCGATAGCCGGCGGCGGTCAGTTGTTCGATGGTGCGTTGCAGCATTTCCAGTTTCTGCGCCGGGCTTGGCAGTTCGTTGCCGTTGATCCGCCGCTGTGGCATGAAGCGTTCCGGCAGGTGCGCGTAGTTGAACACCGAGAGTCGGTCCGGTTGCAGGCTGATGACTTCCTCAACGGTGCGGGCGAAATTGTCCGGGGTCTGTTTGGGCAGGCCGTAGATCAGGTCGATGTTGATCGAGCGAAATTGCAGAGTCCGCGCTGCGTCGATCACCGCGCGGGTTTCTTCCAGGCTTTGCAGGCGATTGACCGCCCGTTGTACCGCCGGGTCGAGGTCTTGCAGGCCGATACTGACCCGGTTGAAGCCTAATTCGCGCAGCAGGCCCATGGTCGACCAGTCGGCTTCGCGCGGGTCAATCTCGATGCCGTAGTCGCCGGAATCATCGTCCAGCAGATTGAAGTGCTTGCGCAGGTGCGCCATCAACTGGCGCAGTTCGTCGTGGCTGAGAAAGGTCGGCGTGCCGCCGCCGAAGTGCAGTTGCTCGACTTTCTGTGCGGGGTCGAGGTGGCAGGCGATCAGCTGGATTTCCTGCTCGAGCCGTTGCAGATACGGCAGCGCGCGGCCGCGATCTTTGGTGATGACCTTGTTGCAGGCGCAGTAGTAGCAAATATTCGCGCAGAACGGCACGTGCACGTACAGCGACAACGGGCGCAGGGCCTTGCGGCTGTCGCGCAGGGCGTGGAACAGGTCGAAGGTGCCGACCTGACTGTGAAATTGTACGGCCGTCGGGTACGAGGTGTAGCGCGGCCCCGCCAGGTCGTAGCGGCGGATCAAATCGGTGTCCCAACGAATGGCGTCGAGCATGCGGGCATTCCCCCGGATAGGCTGGCAGTGTGCCGAGTCTAGGGGAGGGCGCGAAAAAGCATCTTGATTTGCATCAACGGGATCAGTGGCCCATCAGCCAGTGCTGGTGCGGGCCCGGCAGAGTCCAGATGCCGAACAGGATCACCAGCAGGCCGCCGGCCATGCGCACGCTGCGTTTGCGCAACAGCGCCGTGACCCGCTCGGCCGCGAGGCCGGTCGCCAGCAGCACCGGCCAAGTGCCGAGCCCGAAAGCGAGCATCAGCAATGCACTGTCGAGAGCATTGCCCTGACTGGCCGACCACAGCAACGTGCTGTAAACCAGCCCGCACGGCAGCCAGCCCCACAGTGCGCCGAGCAATAAAGCCCGGGGCAGGCTCGACACCGGCAGCAGGCGATTGGCGACAGGCTGAATGTAGCGCCACAGCCCGCGACCGAGGCTTTCGATGCGAGTCAGGCCGCTCCACCAGCCTGCCAGATACAGGCCCATGGCGATCAGCAGCAAACCCGCAAGCACGCGCATGAACAGCGCAGCAGGACTGTTCGCCACGGCCCATCCCGCCAGTCCGATCAGCAATCCCGCCGTGGCATAGCTGAGAATCCGCCCGAGGTTATAGGCCAGCAGCAATCGAAAGCGTCGGCTGCGTTGTTCCTTGGGAATCGCCAGGGTCAGCGCGCCCATCAGACCACCGCACATGCCCAGGCAATGCCCGCCGCCGAGCAGGCCGAGAATCAACGCAGACACCAGCAGCGGCGCCAGTTCAAGCATGGGGTGGCGCCTTGTCGTCCGGTTTCGCGGGGTTGGCTTCGTCCACAGCGGCGGTATGGTTCGGATCCTGATCGTCGAACAGGATGCTGTGGGCCGGGCTGTCGAGGTCGTCGTACTGGCCGCTGTCCACCGCCCAGAAAAAGATGTAGACGGCGATGGCCACGATCAGCAGCGCGGCCGGAATCATCACGTAGAGAGCTGGCATCTGTACTCCATGCCCGCGCGGCTCAGGCCGGCAGCGGGCGGGTTTCTGACGTGGGGTTGACGGCCGGCGCGCTCGGCAGGCGAGTCAGGCGCAGGGCGTTGAGCACCACGGTCAGCGAACTGATCGACATGCCGACGGCGGCCCACACCGGAGTGATCCAGCCGAGGGCGGCGAACGGCAACATGAGGCCATTGTACAGCGCGGCCCACAACAGGTTCTCGATGATCACCCGGCGGGTGCGGCGGGCCAGCGTGAAGGCTTGTACCAGTGCGTCGAGACGGTTGGACAGCAACACTGCGTCGGCGCTGGTTTTCGCAAGATCGGTGGCCGAGCCCATGGCCACGCTGATGTCGGCGGCGGCCAGTACCGGCACATCGTTGACCCCGTCACCGAGCATCAACACCTTGCGGCCGTCCTTGTGCAGTTGTTGCAGCACTTGCAACTTGTCGTCCGGGCGCAGACCGCCGCGCGCCTCATCGATGCCCAGTTCGGCGGCGACGCTGGCGACCATCGGCGAACTGTCGCCCGACAGCAGCAGCGTGCGCCAGCCGCGCGCCTTGCATGCGGCGAGCAGGGCCGGGGCGTCATCGCGCAGACGGTCGTCGAGGGCGAACCAGGCCAGCGGCCCCTGACGGTCACCGAGCAGTAGCCATTGACCCGGTTCCTTCGGCATCGAAGGCACCGGCGCGCCGCTGAGATCACACACAAACGCCGCTTGACCGATGCGCAAACGCTGCTCATCGACCGACCCTTCAAGCCCCAGGCCAGGCGTGCTGTGGACGTCTTCGGCAGCCAGTGGCGCGCGACCGAAGGCGCGGGCGATCGGGTGTTCCGAACGGTTTTCCAGGGCGGCGGCGAGGCTCAGGCATTGATCGCTATCGAGGGCGCCAAGCGGTCGGATCGAACGCAGCACCAGTCGGCCTTCGGTGAGGGTGCCGGTCTTGTCGAAAATCACCGTGTCGATCTGGTTCAGGCCTTCCAGCACATGGCCGCGCGTCAGTAGCAGGCCGAGTTTGTGCAGGGTGCCGGTGGCGGCGGTGAGGGCGGTTGGCGTCGCCAGCGACAGCGCGCACGGGCAGGTCGCCACCAGCATGGCAAGGACGATCCAGAATGCTCGCGACGAATCCAGCTCCCACCACAGCAGGCCAATGGCGGCCGCCGCGATCAGCGACAACAACAAAAACCACTGCGCAGCGCGGTCGGCGATTTCCGCCAGCCGTGGTTTTTCTGCCTGGGCGCGATCCAGCAGGCGGACGATGGCCGACAGTCGTGTGTCCTGGCCCAGCGCCTGCACCTCGACGGTCAGCGCGCCTTCCACGTTCAGCGTGCCGGCGGTGACAGCATCGCCTATGGCGCGCGGCTGCGGCAGGTATTCGCCGGTCAGCACCGATTCGTCGATGCTCGACTGGCCATCGAGGATCTTGCCGTCCGCTGGCAGCACCGAGCCGGGCTGCACCAGCACCCGATCACCGAGGCGCAGTTCGCTGAGCAGGATGCGTTCACTCTGGCCGGCATCGTCGAGACGCAGACACGAGGCGGGCAACAGATTGACCAGTTGCGCGGTGGCAGCGGCGGTGCGCTCGCGGGCGCGGCGTTCGAGGTAGCGCCCGGCAAGCAGGAACAGCGCGAACATGCCCACCGCGTCGAAATACAGTTCGCCGACCCCGGTGATCGAGGTCCAGATCCCGGCGACATACGCCGCGCCGATCGCCAGCGACACCGAGACGTCCATGGTCAGGTGACGGGTGCGCAGGTCACGCATGGCGCCCTTGAAAAACGGCGCGCAGCTGTAGAACACAATCGGCGTGGTGAGGAACAGCGCGACCCAGCGCAGGATGGTGTGCAGCTCCGGGCTGAGATCGATGTTGAATTCCGGCCAGGTAGCCATGGTCGCCATCATCGCCTGGAACCACAGCAGGCCGGCGACGCCGAGTTGGCGCAGGGCGAGGCGGTTTTCGCTGGCCAGTTGTTCGCTCGCGCGGTCGGCCTGATACGGGTGTGCGGCATAGCCAATGTGGCGCAGTTCGCTGAGGATCTGGCTCAGCGGCAACTGAGCGTCAGCCCAGCGCACATGCAGGCGATGATTGGACAGGTTCAACCGCGCCTCGGCCACGGCGGGCAGCGTGCGCAGGTGTTTCTCGATCAGCCAGCCGCACGCGGCGCAACTGATGCCTTCCATCAGCAGCGTGGTTTCGGCCAGTTCACCTTCGTGGCGCACGAAGGGTTGTTGCACGTCGGCGCGGTCGTACAACTCAAGCTCATCGACCAGTTGCACCGGCAGCGCTTCGGGGTTGGCCGAGGCTTCGCTGCGATGCTGGTAATAGCTTTCCAGGCCACCGGCGACGATGGCTTCGGCCACCGCCTGACAGCCGGGGCAGCAGAACTCGCGGGATTCCCCGAGCACGACGGCGGTGAAGCGGCTGCCGGACGGGACGGGCAGGGCGCAGTGGTAGCAGGGGACTGGAATGGTCATGAGGCTTTCCGATGATCGTTCCCACGTTCCGCGTGGGACTGCCTCCACGGACGCTCCGCGTCCGCTTCGGCCGGGACGCGGAGCGTCCGTGGCTGCGTGCCCACGCAGAGCGTGGGTGCGATCAGAGTCAGGCTTAGTGCTTCAGGTCTTCAGCGCCCTGCAACGGCTCATCACCGAGCAACAAATCCTTGTCATGGCTGACCAGCTCTTCCTCGAACATCCGCCACACGTGATCGTCCTGGGTGCCCAGCAATTCAACAAAACGCCGGCCTTCGATCTTGTCGCTCAACTGGCCGATGTACCGGCCCTGTTCGGTCTCGCTGCGGGCCAGGACAATCTTGCGATCCTTCTCCGGTTGAGTCGGCGAGATCAGGTTCAGTTCCAGGGTTTTCGGCTGGCTGTCGCCGCTCAGGCGCAGATCGACTTCGCCGGTGACATCATCCAGATGCACGGCAGCGCGCATCTTCAGGGTCTGCGCCAGCAGTTCGCGATCCAGTGAACGGTTGATGCCTTTGCCGGCCTCGTAGTAGTTATCGTTGACCAGGTTGTCCGGGTTGTTCACCGCAATGGTCACCATGGACAGCGTCAGGGTCACCGAACAGGCCAGAATCCCGATGATGATCCATGGCCAAAGGTGCTTGTACCAGGGACTTGCGGTGTTTGCTGCGGGCATGTTCAGTTCTCTCAACGATTTTGTGGGCCGATGAAACGGCTCTTGGCTTCTACGTGGACGCTGTCGTCATCGGCATCCTTGAGGATGAATTTCACCTCGTTGGTGCTCGATGGCAATTGTTCAGGTGCGCTCGACAGTTCGACCGGCATGCTGAAGATTTCCCCGGCCGGCACCTTGATCTCGCGTTTGCCTTGCAGGCGCAGATCCGGCAAGCCGGCAGCTTCCAGCACATAAGTGTGGTCGCGCTGATCCTTGTTCATGATCTTCAGGCTGTAGACGTTTTCGATCCGGCCTTCGGCGTTTTCACGGTAAAGCACGCGGTCTTTGCTGACGTCGAAACCCACCAGCGAACGCATGAAGAATGCGGTCACCAACAGGCTGATCATCGCCAGCAGCACCACGGCGTAGCCGATCAGGCGCGGGCGCAGTTTATGGGTCTTCTGCCCGGACAAATTGTGTTCGGTGGTGTAGCTGATCAGCCCGCGCGGGTAATCCATCTTGTCCATGATGCTGTCGCAGGCGTCGATGCATGCGGCGCAACCGATGCACTCGATCTGCAGGCCGTCGCGGATGTCGATGCCGGTCGGGCAGACCTGAACGCACATGGTGCAGTCGATGCAGTCGCCCAGGCCCAGGGCCTTGTAGTCGACGCCTTTCTTGCGCGGGCCACGGCTTTCGCCGCGCCGCGGGTCGTAGGAAACAATCAGGGTGTCCTTGTCGAACATCACGCTCTGGAAGCGCGCATACGGACACATGTAGATGCACACCTGCTCCCGCAACCAGCCGGCGTTGCCGTACGTGGCGAGGGTGAAGAAGCCGACCCAGAAATACGACCAGCCATCGGCTTGCCCGGTGAAGAAGTCAAAGACCAGTTCACGGATCGGCGAGAAGTAGCCGACGAAGGTCATGCCGGTGACGAAACCGATCAGCAACCACATGGCGTGCTTGGCGAACTTGCGCAGGAACTTGTTGGCACTCATCGGCGCCTTGTCCAGCTTGATGCGCTGGTTGCGGTCGCCTTCGGTGACCTTTTCGCACCACATGAAAATCCACGTCCACACGCTTTGTGGGCAGGTATAACCGCACCAGACCCGGCCGGCATACACCGTGATGAAGAACAGGCCGAATGCGGCAATGATCAGCAGGCCCGAAAGCAGGATGAAATCCTGGGGCCAGAAGGTGGCGCCGAAAATGAAGAACTTGCGTTCCGGCAGGTTCCACCACACGGCCTGATGGCCGCCCCAGTTCAGCCACACCGTACCGAAATACAACAGGAACAGCGCCGTGCCGCCCATCATCCGCAGATTGCGGAACAGGCCGGTGAAAGCTCTTGTGTAGATTTTTTCTCGAGCGGCGTAAAGATCGACGCTGTTGTTCGCGTTCTTGTCGGGCGGCGTGACGTCGTGTACCGGAATCTGGTTGCTCATCATTGCATCCCACGGCAGTGGAAAAATGCCTCGGTCGATACGTGCCGACCGGGGTCAAAAAGGGGTGTTGCAGTGGCCCAATGATACGCCTGTACCACCGACGAACGGGTGCGACCTTTGGTCGCGTTGGGGAAAAAACCTGAATGGTGTAGCGAATGCAGCAAAGCATGATGCAGATCAATTGACTATAGACGACAGGCACTGCTGACATCGAGGCGGCTGCGCTGCACAAGAGCAGACGCAGCCGCTTTCATCGGTCGGTCACAGTATCCGGCCGCCGCCAAGGCTATCCATTCCACCGGTGCCTTTTTTTCTGTCAGCTGCGACATTGCCTTTCGTGGAGCGCTTTTGTCGTTTCAGGCTGTTGCTATCGGTCACATCATTTTGTGGCGTCTGTTCATCCGTTTGAATCGGCTCATCACCGTCCTGATTCTGATGTTGTTCGTTCATCGTATGCCTTCCTTGCAAGATGAGTTGTGAGGTCGCAGCGCATCGGCTGCCGAAGGACGTTATCGCTTGCCAGCCAATGTGCCCAACGAATTTCGGTTGCGAGATGTGAAGCTGCGATGTGGTTCTTTTAGCCCCACAGATTGATCTGCGTACTCGAAAAATGTCGGAGAGGTTCGTTTCTCAGCGGCGCAGCGTCCCAGCAGACGTCCCTGACAGCTAGCTTTTCGGATGATCGCAAGCAACTGCATGGCAATCTGATCGAGAACAATGATTGGCAAAAACCGCAATTCGCGGACACGGTTCCGCTGAAATCCATCTGGGCCAGTCGGCCATAAGCAACGGCCCCGCCAATTCTCATTGGCGGGGCCGTTTTTTTTGCTTCAAACGTTGGCCTTACTGGGCCTCGGCTTCCGCTGGTTTTTCACCGTGGGACAGGCTGTAAACATAAGCCGCCAGCAGGTGAACCTTGTCGTTGCCTTGCAGTTGTTCCTGGGCAGGCATCTGGCCCTGGCGGCCGTAACGGATGGTCTGCTGCAGCTGCGCGAAGCTCGAGCCGTAGATGAACGCGGCCGGGTGGGTCAGGTTCGGGGCGCCCATTGCCGGGGTGCCTTTGCCTTCCGGACCGTGGCACGCCACGCAGTTGGCAGCGAACAGTTTCTGGCCGTTGGCCGGATCCGCCTTGGTGCCTTCCGGCAGCTTGCGGCCATCCAGATTGGTCAGCACGAACGCGGCCACATCGGCCACGCCTTGCTCACCGATCACTTCCGCCCAGGCCGGCATCACGGCGTGACGACCGCCCATGATGGTGGTCTTGATGGTTTCCGGTTCGCCGCCCCAGCGCCAGTCGGCGTCGGTCAGGTTAGGGAAACCATAAGCGCCCTTGGCGTCGGAACCGTGGCAGACCGAGCAGTTGGAGGCGAACAGACGGCCACCCATCTTCAGGGCTTGCGGATCCTTCGCGACTTCCTCGATCGGCATCGCCGCGAACTTGGCGAAGATCGGACCGAACTTGGCGTCCGAGCGAGCCATTTCCTTTTCCCACTCGTGAACGCCGGTCCAGCCGGTCTGGCCGTTGGCGAACGGGGTCTGCTTCTCGGTATCGAGGTAGTTGTAGCCCGGCAGCAGACCTTTCCAGCTGCCCAGGCCCGGGTACAGCACCAGATAACCCAACGCGAACACGATGGTGCCCACGAACAGCATGAACCACCATTTCGGCAGCGGGTTGTCGTACTCCTCGATCCCGTCGAAGGAGTGGCCGACCGTCTCGTCGGTCTGCTCGGCGCGCTGACCCTTGCGGGTCGACAGCAACAGCCAGGTCAGGGAAAAGATCGTACCGAGACTGAGGACTGTGACGTACAGACTCCAGAATGTAGTCATTCTTTGTTACTCCTAGAAGCTTGCTCGACGTGCTTGATGGCTTCGGGATCATCCGCGAAGGGCAGCAAGGTCGCGTCTTCAAACTCCGACTTGCGCTTGGGGCTGAACACCCACAACGCCAGGCCGATGAAGGCGACCATCACGACAACGGTGCCCAGGCCTCGAATCATCCCGATATCCATCAAGAATCACCGTTTGCTTTTGATGATGGTGCCCAGGCCTTGCAGATAGGCCACCAGCGCGTCCATTTCGGTTTTGCCCTTCACGGCATCCCTGGCACCGGCGATGTCTTCGTCGGTGTAAGGGACGCCGAGCGTGCGCAACACTTCCATTTTCCTGGCCGTGTCTTTGCCATCGAGCTTGTTTTCTACGAGGAACGGGTAGGCCGGCATTTTCGACTCAGGCACTACGTTGCGCGGGTTGTACAAGTGCGCACGCTGCCAGTCATCGGAGTAACGACCGCCAACGCGGGCCAGGTCCGGGCCGGTACGCTTGGAACCCCACAGGAACGGGTGATCCCAGACGCTTTCACCGGCGACCGAGTAATGGCCGTAGCGTTCGGTTTCGGCACGGAACGGACGGATCATCTGCGAGTGGCAGCCGACACAGCCGTTGGCGATGTAAACGTCGCGGCCTTCCAGTTCAAGGGCGGTGCGCGGCTTCATGCCTTCGACCGGCTTGTTGGTGACGTCCTGGAAGAACAGCGGAACGATTTGGGTCAGGCCACCGACGCTGACGGCGATGACCATGAAGAAGGCCAGCAGGCCAATATTCTTCTCGACAGCTTCATGCTTCATCAGTGAGCTCCAACTACGGCGATCTTGGCGGCGGCTTCAGCTTCAGCCGGGTCCGAGGCGCGAACGGTGCGCCACACGTTGTAGGCCATCAACAGCATGCCGCTGGCGAAGAACGCACCGCCCAGGGCACGGACGATGTAGCCAGGATGGCTGGCCTGCAGCGCTTCGACGAACGAGTAGGTGAGGGTGCCGTCGTCGTTGATTGCACGCCACATCAGGCCTTGGGTGATGCCGTTGACCCACATCGAAGCGATGTACAGCACGGTACCGATGGTCGCGAGCCAGAAGTGCGCGTTGATCAGACCGACGCTGTGCATCTGCGCGCGGCCGAACAGTTTCGGGATCATGTGGTAGATCGCGCCGATCGAGATCATCGCTACCCAGCCGAGTGCACCGGCGTGTACGTGGCCGATGGTCCAGTCGGTGTAGTGCGAGAGCGAGTTGACGGTCTTGATCGCCATCATCGGACCTTCGAAGGTCGACATGCCGTAGAACGCCAGCGATACCACGAGGAAACGCAGGATCGGGTCGGTGCGCAGCTTATGCCAGGCGCCCGACAGGGTCATCATGCCGTTGATCATGCCGCCCCAGCTCGGCGCCAGCAGGATGATCGACATTGCCATGCCCAGCGATTGTGCCCAGTCCGGCAGAGCGGTGTAGTGCAGGTGGTGCGGGCCGGCCCAGATGTACAGGGTGATCAGCGCCCAGAAGTGCACGATCGACAGACGATAGGAGTAGATCGGACGTTCGGCCTGTTTCGGCACGAAGTAGTACATCATCCCCAGGAAACCGGTGGTCAGGAAGAAGCCCACGGCGTTGTGGCCGTACCACCACTGGATCATCGCGTCGGTGGCGCCCGAGTAGGCCGAGTAGGACTTGAACAGGCTGACCGGCAGCGACATGTGGTTGACGATGTGCAGCATCGCGGTCACCACGATGAACGCACCGTAGAACCAGTTACCGACATAGATGTGTTTGGTCTTGCGCTTGGTGATGGTGCCGAAGAACACCAGACCGTAGGTGACCCAGACAATGGCCAGCAGAATGGCGAGAGGCCATTCCAGTTCCGCGTATTCCTTGGTGGTGGTGTAACCCAGCGGCAAGGTAATGATCGCGCCGACGATGACCGCTTGCCATCCCCAGAAGGTGAAGGCCGCGAGGCTGTCGGAAATCAGTCGCGTCTGGCAGGTTCGCTGCACGACATAGTAGGAAGTGGCAAACAGTGCACAACCACCGAAGGCGAAAATCACCAGGTTTGTGTGCAACGGGCGCAGGCGTCCAAAGCTCGTCCACGGCAGACCGAAATTCAGCTCCGGCCAGACCAGTTGCGAGGCGATGAAGACACCGAGCCCCATGCCAAGGATCCCCCAGACCACCGTCATGATGGCGAACTGGCGGACTACCTTATAGTTATAAGCAGTCGGACTGATTGCTGTGCTCATTCTAAGGTTCCACGGTTTGGGTGTTTTATTAGGATTAAAATCGGCCGCAAGTATGTAGAAAGCAGGGGGTCAATGCAACGCGCCATGACCTGGGTCAATGCTTTCCAACGCTGATTCTGCGGCCTTTCCATGCGCCGCGTAAGGACAAAATTGCCCTCGGGCAAAATGTCGCAGCGGACGAAAAAAGCGAGGGGTCCCGGTCGGATGTAACGGGGTGTGTTCGAACGCTCGGTTCGGGTGACGGACGGTAATCGGCACGACAGCCGGTATCTACCGGCCTTTGCGGCCATGTCAGTCAGCCGATTCGTTCAACGCCTCGCTCGGGGTCGACCTGGAACCGGCACGGGCCAGTCCGCATCGAGCAAGCGTAGACCCGAATCCGGGTAACCGAAAGGAGAGGGGGTGAAGGGGTGCGACAATGCGTCGCAAAGGGGCTGGAAACTGCCGCACTGGAAACGTGCGGCAGTTTTGTACGCAATGATTACTTTTTATTGTCCTCGGTAATCAGTTTTTCTGTATTCAATCCATTGCTAAGGCTGTACACATAAGCAGCCAGCAACTGCACTTTATCGTTACCGAGCAGCTCGTTCTGAGCGGGCATGTGGCCTTGACGGCCATGGCGAATGGTTTGCTCGAGCTGGGTCAGGCTGGTGCCGTAGATGAAACCGGCCGGGTGCGTCAGATTCGGCGCGCCCATGGCTTCAGTGCCCTGGCCGTTTGCCCCGTGGCAGGCGATGCAGGTGGTGCTGAACGCCTGCTGACCGGCTTGCAGATCCGCCTTGTTGTCCGCCGGCAATGGCAGCCCCGCCAGTTCATGACGCACATAGGCGGCAACGTTTTTCACGCCAGCCTCGCCCAGCACTTCACCCCACGCCGGCATCGCCGCCATCCGGCCACCCATGATGGTGGTCTTGATGGTTTCGGCGCTGCCGCCCCAACGCCAGTCCTTGTCGGCGAGGTTAGGGAAGCCGAACGCGCCTTTGGCATCCGAGCCATGGCACACCGAGCAGTTGGAGGCGAACAGACGGCCACCCATTTTCAGCGCCTGCGGATCCTTCGCCACTTCTTCCACCGGCATCGCGGCGAACTTGGCGAAGATCGGCCCGAATTTGGCGTCGGCCTTGCTCATTTCCTTTTCCCACTCGTGGACGCCGGTCCAGCCGTCCTCGTAGCCGGGCAGGATGCCTTTCCAGTTGCCGAGGCCCGGATAAAGGATCAGATAGCCCACGGAAAACACCAGCGTGCCGGCAAACAGCATGAACCACCACTGCGGCAGCGGGTTGTCGTACTCCTCGATGCCGTCGAAGCTGTGGCCCATGGTCTGGTCGACGCTGCCCTTGGTTTCGCCCCGACGGGTGCCGACCAGCAGCCAGGTCAGGCCGATCAGGCTGCCGATGGTCAGTACGCAGATCCACGTACTCCAGAAGGTGGTCATGACCGGGTACTCCTTGTTTCAGTTGCAGGGGTTGGGTCGGGTTGCGGCTCGTCGGCAAACGGCAGCAGGCGCGCTTCGGCAAATTCCGGCGTGCGCTTGCGGTTGAACACCCACAGGGTCAGGCCGACGAAGGCCACGAACACCACGACCGTGCCGAGGCCGCGAATCAGCCCCGCGCTCATTTCAAAGGCCATCTCAATCACCTCTTGCTCTTGATCGCAGTGCCAAGCACTTGCAGGTAGGAGACGAGGGCGTCCATTTCGGTCTTGCCCTTGAGGCTGGCCACCGCACCGCTGATGTCGTCGTCGGTGTACGGCACGCCGAGGGTGCGCATGACCTTGAGCTTGGTTTCGGTGTGGCTGCTGTCGACCGGCTGGGTAACCAGCCACGGGTAGGCCGGCATTTTCGATTCCGGCACGACGTTGCGCGGGTTGTACAAGTGCGCACGGTGCCAGTCATCCGAGTAACGCGAACCGACCCGGGCCAGGTCCGGACCGGTACGCTTGGAACCCCACAGGAACGGGTGATCCCACACGCTTTCCCCAGCCACCGAATAGTGGCCGTAGCGTTCGGTTTCGGCGCGGAACGGACGGATCATCTGCGAGTGGCAACCGACGCAGCCTTCGCGGATGTAGATGTCGCGGCCTTCCAGTTGCAGCGCGGTGTAGGGCTTCATGCCTTCCACCGGTTTGTTGGTCACATCCTGGAAGAACAGCGGGACGATCTGGGTCAGGCCGCCAATGCTCACGGCGAACACCATCAGCAGCATCAGCAGGCCGACGTTCTTTTCAATCGTTTCGTGTTTCATGGCGGACTCCTCAGACCATCTGCGCGGCAGCAACGACGTCAGCAGGCTGCGAGGCCCGCACGGTGCGCCAGGTGTTGTAAGCCATCAGCAACATGCCGCTGAGGAAGATCGCCCCGCCGATCAACCGCACGACGAAGCCCGGGTGGCTGGCCACCAGGGTTTCGACGAATGAATAGGTCAGCGTGCCGTCCTCGTTCACCGCACGCCACATCAGGCCCTGGGCGATGCCGTTGACCCACATCGAAGCGATGTAGAGCACGGTGCCGATGGTCGCGAGCCAGAAGTGCGCGTTGATCAGGCCGATGCTGTGCATCTGCTCTTTGCCGAAGACTTTCGGGATCATGTGGTACAGCGCGCCGATGGAAATCATCGCCACCCAGCCGAGGGCGCCGGCGTGTACGTGACCGATGGTCCAGTCGGTGTAGTGGGAGAGGGCGTTGACGGTCTTGATCGCCATCATCGGACCTTCGAAGGTCGACATGCCGTAGAACGCCAGCGACACCACCAAAAAGCGCAGGATCGGGTCGCTGCGCAACTTATGCCAGGCGCCCGACAGGGTCATCATGCCGTTGATCATGCCGCCCCAGCTCGGGGCCAGCAGAATCAGCGACATCACCATGCCCAGCGACTGCGCCCAGTCCGGCAGCGCGGTGTAGTGCAGGTGGTGCGGGCCGGCCCAGATGTACAGGGTGATCAGCGCCCAGAAGTGCACGATCGACAGGCGATACGAATACACCGGACGTTCGGCCTGTTTCGGCACGAAGTAGTACATCATCCCGAGGAAACCGGCGGTGAGGAAAAAGCCTACTGCGTTGTGGCCGTACCACCATTGCACCATCGCATCGGTTGCACCGGCGTATACCGAGTAGGACTTGGTGAAGCTCACCGGCAACTCAAGGTTGTTGACGATGTGCAGGATCGCCACGGTGATGATGAACGCGCCGAAAAACCAGTTGCCCACATAAATGTGTTTGGTCTTGCGCTGCATGATCGTGCCGAAGAACACGATGGCGTAGGCGACCCAGACGATGGTGATCAGAATGTCGATTGGCCATTCCAGCTCGGCGTATTCCTTGGAGCTGGTGTAACCCAGTGGCAGGCTGATGGCCGCCAGCAGGATCACAAGCTGCCAGCCCCAGAAGCAGAAGGCGGCGATTTGCGGCGCGAACAGTTGCGTCTGGCAGGTGCGCTGCACCGAGTAGAACGAACTGGCGAACAAGGCACAGCCACCGAACGCGAAGATCACCGCGTTGGTGTGCAGCGGGCGCAGGCGTCCGAAGCTGGTCCACGGCAGGTTGAAGTTGAGTTCGGGCCAGACCAATTGAGCCGCGAGAAAAACCCCGAGCCCCATGCCGACGATGCCCCACACCACCGTCATAATGGCGAATTGGCGGACCACCTTGTAGTTGTAGGCGGTACTGATAGAAGTGTTCATGGTTCCCCATCCACGGTTCAGCCGAAGTGAGTGCGCTTGCGACAAACAGGCAGCGCGTCCTTCGCCTGGAGTTATAGGCAGACTAAAAGCGAGGCAAGCATGGACAAACAGCACAAGGCCAGTATTGACGGGGATCAATGGGCGCAGTGCCTGCGGGATCACGGGTGGCTTTGGGATGCCGCTGTTGGGGAGGCTTCGGCGACGCTCATTCTTGCCCATGGTGCCGGGGCGCCGATGGACAGCGACTGGATGAACGATATGGCTGGGCGCCTTGCCGGGCTTGGTATCAACGTGTTGCGGTTTGAGTTTCCTTATATGGCGCAGCGGCGGGTTGATGGCAGCAAACGCCCGCCGAATCCGGCGCCGAAGTTGCTCGAATGTTGGCGTGAGGTGTATGGCTTGGTGCGACTTCATGTCGCTGGGGTTTTGGCGGTTGGCGGCAAGTCGATGGGGGGGCGGATGGCCAGTCTTCTTGCCGATGAGCTTGGCGCGGATGCTTTGGTTTGTCTGGGGTATCCGTTTTATGCGGTTGGGAAACCTGAGAAACCGCGGGTTGAGCATTTGGCTTCTTTGCGGACTCGGACGCTGATTGTTCAGGGGGAGCGGGATGCGCTTGGCAATCGGGACGCTGTCGGGGCTTACGATCTATCGCCGAGTATTGAGGTTTTTTGGTTGGCCTCTGGGGATCATGATTTGAAGCCGCTGAAGGTTTCCGGGTTTACGCAGGAGCAGCATTTGGCTTCGGCGGCGGAGAGGGTTGCCGGGTTTCTTCGGTGAGGTTTGGTTTTTGGGTGTATATCCGTTGCTGCGGTTATGGCTGCTTAGGGTTCCGCCCTTACGGCGGGTCACTTTTGGCAAACGCCCCAAAAGTAACCAAAAACGCTTGCTCCTACGTCCGGCCCACTCGCTAAAGCTCGGGGTTCCTTCGCTCCGGGATTCATCCGGGGGGCATCGCCTACGGTTTGCTTCGCTGCACCTCCTCTCGATGCATGCGGCTGCGCCGCACGGTCGCTGCGCTCCCACCCCCGGATAAATCCCTCCACTCAGCCTTCCGACGTCGCCCGTGGATCAAGATCAAAAGCGGTACTCGAGCTAACGCTCATCGTGTTGAGTGGTGAGAAGCCATGCGGATTGCAGCAGGGAAGTATCTGCTTGTTTTCTGTGCGTAAACGTAATTCCGAAACGGCGTTTAAAGTACACGAACCGTTACGCCATAAGGGCTACAACACCTTGCGTCGTTGCCTACACGTACGCCAGAATCCGCCGGCTTACGCGGCTTGGAGAGGGCTATATCGTTTCCCTGTCACTGAAAAACAGTGATCGGGTTTGGTAGCCCGTCTGTAATAGCTGTGTGGCAACACCGTATGCAGTCCTTTTCTTGGGGCTCGGTTTTATGGTGGTCATGCGTGGGGCTCATTCGTGAGCGCCGGGTTCCTATTGCAGCCGGTCTACCAACCCGCGTATGGCCGCCACCCATCGTTTGGTAGCGTGGGTGATGGCTCCTTGAAGTCTGCGATAGGAGTTACATCTATGTTCAAAGCCACACCAAACCCGCCAGAAACCGATCCAACCTCCAACGACCCCGAGCTTGAGTCCCAAAAGACAAAAGCAGCCGCCGACCGCGCACTCGACTATTACCTCGGCCCCGAAATCCCGAAGTACTTCCCGCCCAAGGCCCGCCCCATCTACATGGTCGATCCCACGCTCGATGACGAAACACTGCTGGTCGAAGCCTGCGAATCACTGTCGTCAGCCAACGCCATGGCCGGCAATATCGCCAACTCGGTGAAAGGTCCTGAGCGCAAACCGTTGCTGGCGCTGCAACAGCTGATCATGTTGAACGAGCTGCTGGTGAATCGTCTGCTGGACAAGCTTCGTTTGCCGCAGTAGTCGTCAATCGCCGTAAATAACAAACAAAAAACCCCGGAAGCTTTCGCTGTCCGGGGTTTTTATTGCCAGAACAATCAGCGGTTAAACCGCTCCACCAACGAGTATTGCGTGTTGGCCGTCTTGGTCAGCTCTTCACTCAGCAACGCCGAGTTATGCGCCTGTTCCGAGGTCTGGTCCGCCAGTTCCGAGATGTTGCTGATGTTGCGGCTGATTTCTTCAGCCACGGCACTTTGCTCTTCGGTCGCGGCGGCGATCTGGGTGGTCATGTCGGTGATGTTGGCCACTGCTTCGCTGATGCCGACCAGGGCCTGATCCGCTTCCAGAACCCGTGCCACACCTTCTTCCGCCTGGCGATGGCCGGCTTCCATGGTTTGTACGGCGCTGGACGCAGTCTGTTGCAGCTTGGCGATCAGGGCGTGGATCTGGCCGGTGGATTCGCTGGTGCGTTGCGCCAGTTGGCGGACTTCGTCGGCCACCACGGCAAAACCGCGGCCCATTTCGCCAGCGCGGGCGGCTTCAATTGCAGCGTTGAGCGCCAGCAGGTTGGTCTGGTCGGCGATGCCTTTGATCACATCAACCACACCGCCGATTTCGTCGCTGTCCTTGGCCAGTTGGGTGACGGTCAGGCCGGTTTCGCCGACGACGACAGACAGGCGCTGGATGGCTTCGCGGGTTTCACCGGCGATATCGCGGCCGCGACCGGTCAGGCGGTTGGCTTCCTGGGTGGCGTCGGCGGTGCGCTGTACGTGGCTCGCCACTTCTTGCGTGGTGGCGGCCATCTGGTTGACGGCGGTGGCGACCTGTTCGGTTTCCACGCGCTGACGTTCCAGACCGGTGGAGCTGTTGTGCGCCAGGGCGTCGGACTGTTTGGCCTGATCGGTCAGGTGCTCGGCGGTGTCCTGCAGACGGGTCAGGCAGGTTTTCAGGCGGGCTTCCTGGCTCAGGATCGACATCTCCAGACGCGCCTGAGGGCCACGGCTGTCGGTGTACATCTGCGCGATCAACGGGTCGGAGGTGGTCTGCTCGGCCAGACGCAGCAGGCGCTTGAGCCCGCGTTGTTGCCATTGCAGACCCAGCAGGCCCAGCGGCACCGACAGGCCGGCGGCGAGGGCGAAGCCCCACTGCGAGTTCAGGGTGGCGCCGATCATGAAGCTCAACTGGCTGACCAGAATGAACGGCAGCCAGTCCTGCAGCACCGGCAGCCACTTGTCTGTTTGTGGAATCGCCGACTTGCCCTGGTTGATGCGTTGGTAGAGCGCTTCGGCACGGCGGATCTGTTCGGCGGTGGGTTTGACCCGCACCGACTCGTAACCGACCACCTGATTGCCATCGAACACCGGCGTTACATAGGCGTTCACCCAGTAATGATCACCGGTCTTGCAGCGATTCTTGACAATGCCCATCCATGGCAAGCCTTGTTTCAGTGTGCCCCACATGTGCGCAAACACCGCCGCCGGGACGTCGGGGTGACGAACCAGGTTGTGCGGCGCACGGATCAGTTCCTCACGCGAAAACCCGCTGATTTCGACGAACGCGTCGTTGCAGTAGGTGATCACGCCCTTGGCATCGGTTGTGGAAATCAACCGCTGCTGAGCCGGGAAAGTCCGTTCGCGTTGTGTAATGGGCTGGTTATTACGCATGGTTTTTCAATCCGCAAGGCTTTGAAGGGTTGTCGGCGGGGTCGGCGATTTATTGAAGTTTTTTTTCATTTATAAGTACGGCGTCGCAAAACGGCCCTTGCTTCAACCCGCGAGCATCGGATAGGTGAACAGACCGAAATGCAGCAGGTTCAGGCCAAAGTGCGTGGCGATTGCCGCACCAAGCCCGCCGAAACGATAGGCCAGACCATAGCCGACACCCGCCAGGCTCGCCAGCAGCACCCATTGCCAGCCAGCGCCCACATGCACCAGGCCGAACAGCAGGGACGCAAGCAGCAGCGCGAGGTTTTCGCCGTAAGGCAGATGTTTGAAACGCCGGCTGAGGCCGCCCTGTATATAGCCGCGAAACAGCGCTTCTTCGACCAGCGTCACCAGCAGCAGATTGTTCAGCACCCACAGCCACGCTTGGTCGGGCCATTTCGGCGCCCAGGTGATCATGCCCAGCAACACCGCGCCGCCCAACGCCAGAATCACGCTCAGCGTCAGTGCCAGCGCGGTCGCGTAGACGGTCAGGCGCAACGAGCGCCGCGCGACGATCCATGGGCAGACCAGCAGCAGCCAGAAGCCAATCAGTGGTTTGTCGAGATTCAGGTACATCGAGAACGGCACCGCGTTGTCGGTGAAGCGCTGCGGTTCGATGACCCGGCCGTTGTAGAAGCCCGGAAGCCAGTGCAGGGCCAGCGCCAGCGCCAGCACGATAAACAGGCCATGGCCGAGATATCGCCCGACCGGCACGGTTTGCTGGCGCACGGCGTAACCGGCGAAAACCAGCAGTGCAATGGAGATCAGCGCCAGCCAGCCGAGCTGGCCGAAACTCAGCGCTAATCCGTAACCAAGGCTGAGAAGCCCGAGATAGAGCCATGGCAGAGCGGTCATGGAAAGTCCTTGTGCACGATTTGTGGACAGGCTTTCTACACGTCCGGGGGCGAGGGGACAAGTGAAGGTGTAGGGGAAAACCGGGACGCGGGCCCTGTGGATCCCCACAGGGCCTGTGCTGCGCACGAATCAGCGCAGATTGAGCTTCGCCGCCGCGCGCTCGGTGATTTCCCGGCGCAGTTTCAGCGAAGGTGCCGCACGCTTGCGCGCCTCATCGACAATCCCGCTCGGCGCAGTGTCCGGGCTGCCCGCATCAAACGGCGGCGCCGGCGCATATTCCAGCTGCAACTGCACCAGCTGCGCGGTGTCGACGCCGACCAGTTCCTGCGACAGGGTCAGGGCAAAATCGATCCCGGCCGTGATGCCGCCCCCGGTAAACAGATTGCCGTCGCGCACCACCCGATCCTTCACCGCGATCGCGCCCAGTGTCGGCAGCAGATCGTGATAAGCCCAATGCGTGGTCGCCCGTTTGCCCTGCAACAGACCCGCCGCCCCGAGCACCAGCGAACCGGTGCACACCGACGTCACGTAACGCGCCTGCGCGGCTTGCGCCTTGATGAACGCCAGCGTCTGCTCATCTTCCATCAACGCCCCGACCCCGGCGCCGCCGGGTACGCAGATGACGTCCAGATCCGGGCAATCCTCGAAGGTCGTGGTCGGTTTCAGCAGCAACCCGGTGCTGGAAGTCACCGGCACCAGATCCTTCCAGACCAGATGCACCTGCACGTCCGGCAACGAGGCCAGCACGTCATACGGGCCGGTCAGGTCGAGTTGCTGCACTTGGGGAAACAACAGAAAACCGATCTGCAGCGCCATGGTTCTTCTCCGTGAAAAGGGGGGTAGACGTCTTCACTGTAGGCGCGTAGGTTTTGGCGCATACGCCAATAAGCCCTCGAATTACGCCAAATGCCGAAAACTATCCACGTACTCGCCTTCGCCAATGTGCAATTGCTTGATGTCACCGGGCCGTTGCAGGTTTTCGCCTCGGCCAACGATATCGCCCGCCAGCAGGGTTTGCCTGCGCCTTACGCGCCATTGGTCATCGCCAGCGGCGGCGGGGCGGTGAACTCCTCCGCCGGGCTGGCGATGCTGGCCGAGCCGCTGCCGAAACAGCCCAGCGATACGCTGATCATCGCCGGTGGCTGGGGCGTTTACGCCGCTGCCGAAGACGCCGAATTGGTGAGTTGGGTGCGCGAACATGCCAATGGCTGCCGACGCGTGGCTTCGGTCTGTACGGGGGCGTTTTTGCTGGCCGCCAGCGGCTGGCTCGACGGTCGCCGGGTCGTCACCCACTGGACCCGTTGCGAGCAACTAGCGCAGCGACATCCACGCTTGCAGGTCGAGCCCAATCCGATCTTCATCAACGACGGCCCGGTCTGGACCTCGGCGGGCGTCACCGCCGGCATCGACCTGGCGCTGGCCATGGTCGAAGACGATCTCGGCCGCGACATGGCCCTGGACGTCGCCCGGCAACTGGTGGTGTTCCTCAAGCGACCGGGCGGGCAGTCGCAATTCAGCGTGACGCTGTCACTGCAAAAACAGGGCAACCGCTTCGATGATCTGCACGCGTGGATCGCCGAACACCTGACTTGCGATCTGGGCATCCCGACCCTCGCCGAACAGGCCGGCATGAGCGAACGCAGCTTCGTGCGCCACTACCGCGCCGACACCGGCCAGACCCCGGCCCGGGCCATCGAACTGATCCGCGTCGAAACCGCGCGTCGCTTGCTGAGCGATACCGGGTTGCCGATCAAGCGGGTCGCGGCCAATTGTGGTTTTGGCAGTGAAGAGACGTTAAGACGCAGTTTCCTGCGGGCCATGGGCGTGACGCCGCAGGCGTATCGGGAGCGGTTTTCGGTCAGCGCTGGAGCAGGTCCAGTAATGCCTTGAGCGTTTCGCCCGGCGCTTCTTCGGGAATGTTGTGCCCGACACCCGCCAGCACCCGCCGCTCGTAAACCCCGGTGAAGTGCTGCGCATCTTCATCGTCTTCCGGAGCCGGGCCGACGCCATCATCGGCACCGCACAGCGAAATCGTCGGAACGCTGATCGCCGGTTGTTTCTCCAGCGCCTGCTCCATGCCTTCCAGCGCCGGATCACCCGGCGCGTACATGAACCGATGGCGATAAGAGTGAATCACCACCTCGACGAAATCCGGGTTGTCGAACGCCGGCGCACTCAGTGGATAACGCTCGGCGTTCCGCGCCCAGGTCGGTGACCACAATTGCCACAGCAACTCGCACAGCGCCCGACGATTCTGCGTCAGCCCTGCAACGCCACGGGGTGTGTGGAAGTAGTACTGATACCAATAACGGTGCTCGCTCTGCGGATCCAGCGGCTGGACCGAATTCGGAATGTCTTGCAGGTTGTAGCCATCGCCCGTCACCAACCCACGCACCCGCTCGGGATACAACGCCGCCACAATGCAAGCCGCCCGACCGCCCCAGTCGTAACCGCACAACGTCGCTTGCTCGATACCCAGCGCATCCATCAGATCCAGCAGATCCTGAGCCAGCGCCGCTTGCTGGCCGGAACGCAACGTGTCCGCGCTGTTGAAACGGGTCGGGCCGTAACCGCGCAAGTACGGCACGATCACTCGATAACCCTCGGCGGCGAGGAACGGGGCGATTTCGTCGTAGGCGCGGGGGGAGTAGGGGAAGCCGTGAAGCAGGATGACCGGCGCGCCGTCTTCAGGGCCGTGATGCTCATAGGCGATGGTCAGACTTTCAGTCTTGCAAAACGGCATCACGGCTTGGGTCATACGGGATTCCTCAAGTTTCAGCTTCCGCCACCTGATTGAAATACTTGCTGCGATCCGGCGTAAACGTCACCACCATTTTCGTCCGCGAGCAGGTCATGACCCGCTCTGAACCCAAATCAATATCCAGATCCTCGCCACGCAACCCTTGCCACTGGGCCAGGTATTTCAGCGATCCGTACTTTTCATTCTTCTTCAGGCTGCGGCTGACCCCGCCTTTCCAGCCCAGCACCGGCAGTTCGTCGGCGCTGCAGCGTTGGGCGAGGTCGGGGAAGCGGGCGGCGCGCTGGCGGCCGATTTCCCAGCATTTGATCAGGCCCTTGTCGGCGGCTTCCCACAGTTCGTCGCGGGTTAGGCCCGTACGCAGAGGGGAATCGATGGGGCGGTGGATGCGTTGGCTCATTCTGGTTCCTTGAATCGGGTTTTTATTGGACAGCTCCGCTGTGCCCGTTGCGGTGGATGGTAGGGGTGGATGTAACAGCTGGCAACAAGGTATTTCGGGGTGTAAGTGCGAGTTGCGGGCCAAGCGTTACACGGGGTTGGCAGGTTTTTGCAGGCCGTGCCATCAACCAGTTGTATCGAAAGGAATAGATTGTGTGGGCCGGCCCGCCAAGGGCAAGGCTCGGGGTTGTTTGCCGTTCGTCGGTGGCCTTCCTACAAACGGCAATTGGAGTTGCGATTTTTCTTACAGGCTCTGGCGAAGAAATATGACTACGGCTGCCAGTAATTCTTCTCCCCACTCAACTTGCGATCCAGAAAACTCGCCGCGCTGATCAGCGCCAGGTGGGTCAATGCCTGTGGCGTATTACCCAGATGCCGGCCACGGTTATCGAATTCCTCCGCGTACAACCCAAGTGGATTGGCATAACGCAGCAGTTGCTCGAACTCCAGATGGGCCTTTTCCACTTGCCCGGCGCGGGCCAGGCATTCGACGTACCAGAACGAGCACGCGGCAAAGGCGCCCTCAGTGCCGGACAAACCATCGATGCCGGCATCGTCATTGCGATAGCGATAAACCATGCCGTCACGCACCAAGTGTTTTTCGATGGCTTCCAGCGTCGCCAGCCATTTCGGATCCTTGGCGCTGACAAAACGCACCAGCGGCATCAGCAGCATCGAGCCATCGAGCGCCGTGCCGCCCTGGTATTGCACGAAATGCCCATGCTCTTCGTTCCAGAAGTTGTCCCAGATGTCGGCGTGGATTGCCTGGCGGGTCTGGTCCCAGCGGGCGAAGGGCGCCGGCAGCGAGCGTTTCGAGGCCAGGCGGATCGCCCGGTCCAGCGCCACCCAGCACATCAGTCGTGAATGAAGGAAGTGATGTTGCTCACCGCGCATTTCCCAGATGCCTACATCCTTGGTCTGCCAGGTCTCACAGACCTGATCGATGACTTCCATCACATGTTTCCAGCCTTCGTGGGAAATCGCGTCGCCGTACTTGTTGACCAGATAAACGGCGTCCATCAGTTCGCCGAAGATATCCAGCTGGATCTGGTCGTAGGCGCCATTGCCGATGCGCACCGGTTTTGCGCCGCCGTGTCCGGATAAATGCGTGAGTTCGGTTTCCGGGAGTTCCTGGCGACCGTCGATCGCGTAGAGGATGTTCAGCTTCATCCGATGGCCGCTGCAATCGCTGACCCGCCCGCGTAGCCAGCGCATGTAGCCGTTGGCCTCGTCGACAAAACCCAGGCGCATGAAGGCGTAGACGGTGAACGAGGCATCGCGGATCCAGGTGTAGCGATAGTCCCAGTTGCGTTCGCCGCCGGGGGTTTCCGGCAGGCCGAAGGTGGCGGCGGCGAGGATCGCGCCGTGCTGGCGCGAGGTCAGCAGCTTCAGGGCCAGGGCCGAGCGGTTGACCATTTCCCGCCAGCGACCGCGGTAGTTGGACTGGCCGATCCAGTCGCGCCAGAACTTCAGCGTGCGCTCGATACACAACTGCGCGGCGCCTTCGGCAAAGCGCGGATCATCGCTGGCGCCGAGCATGAACGCGGCGGTCTGATCCTGCTTGAGGGTGAATTGCGCGACGGCGGCGTCCTGACCGACGCTCAAGGGCTGGTCCGAGGCCAGCCGCAGTGTTGGCTGCCCGCTGGCGCTGAACAGCACATCCTTTTGATCGATAACGGCGCGGGTTTGCGCGCGGGCATAGTCGTGCCGAACGGCGCAGCGCAGGTGAAACGTCGCCTGCCCGCTGACCACCCGCACCCGGCGCATCAACAGCGGCAGTGCATCGTCGTTGTCGCCGATGGGCAGCAGATCGGTGATTTCCACCACGGCGTGATCGCTGAGCCAACGGGTCTGCAAAACGTTGGTGTCCGGCAGGTAAATCTGCTCGCGCCGGGCGTCGGGCAGGTCCGGGGCCAACTGGAAAATCCCCGCATCGGGGGTATCGAGCAGCGAGCAGAAGATCGACGGGCTGTCGAACTCCGGCCAGCAGAAAAAATCCACGCTGCCCTTGTCATTGATCAGCGCGGCGCTGCGCAGGTCGCCAATGATGCCGTGGGCGTCGATGGGGCTTTGTCGTTCGGATTGATGCTCAACCATTGCCACGGAACTCCGGATAGAGGCTCATGCCGCCGTCGATGAACAGGGTGGTGCCGACGATGTAGTCGGAGGCATCGGAGGCGAGGAACACCGCCGCATTGGCCACGTCCTCGACATCGCCGATGCGCCCGTAAGGGATGAGTTTGAGCAGGGCCTGGCCCGCGTCGCCTTCGGTGGCGTCCTTATTGATCGCCGTGCGGATCGCCCCCGGCGCGATGCCGTTGATGCGGATTCGCTGGTGGCTGACCTCCTGGGCCAGAGTCTGCATCAACTGATCGACGCCGCCCTTGGACGCTGCGTAATTGACGTGCCCGGCCCAGGGAATGCGCTGGTGCACCGAGCTTATGTGGATGATCTTGCCGGCAGCCCGGGACACGCCTTCGCGCACGCCCTGGCGGTTGAAGATCTGCAGCGCGGCGCGAGCGCAGAGGAACTGGCCGGTGAGGTTGACGCCGATTACCGTGTTCCAGTCGTCCAGCGACATATCCACAGCCGCCGCGTCTTTTTGCAGGCCGGAATTGGCCACCAGAATGTCCAGTGTTCCGAAGGTATCGAGGGTCTGTTGGAACAGCCGCTCTACATCTTCTTCCTTCGATACATCCGCGCCTATGGCGATGGCCTGACCGCCGTCGGCGACGATCTGCCGGGCCAGCGCTTCGGCCGGCTCGGCCTGGCGGTTGTAGTTGATGACGACGGCAGCACCGGCGGCGGCCAGAGCTTTGGCGGCGCCGTGGCCGATGCCGGAACTGGCGCCGGTGACAACAGCCACTTGGCGGGCGAGGGAAATCTGCATGCAGGGTTGCGCCTTGGGTTGGGGGCTTATTTAGCTGACTGATGGCCGGCGGCGAGAGTTCATCCGCGTACATGAAATGATCGACAGGTTTCTCTTGGGCGTTCCCGAGTCCGCATGGGGCGCGGAGCGTCCCGGGATGCACTCCCACGCGGACGGTTCGACGCCTCGACGTGGGAACGATCAACGCAGCAGCGATTGGCCCTGCGCGCGTTGGGGACTTCACATTCCACCAACAATTCCTCGCTTCCCCGCCCGTCAGGCTTTGTGGCAACTTGGCCGCCCCTGATGAGGCTGCATCCGATGGCAAACCCTTACCGCGAGTTGTTCAACGCCCCCGGCGCCCGGGCCTTTGTGATGGCCGCGATGATCGCGCGCATGCCGATTTCCATGACCGGCATCGGCGTGATCACGATGCTCTCGCAATTGACCGGCGGCTACGCGTTGGCGGGTGGGGTGGCAGCGACGTTTGCCCTGGCCACGGCGTTTTGCGCGCCGCAGGTGTCACGACTGGTGGATCGCTTCGGTCAGGGGCGAGTGCTGCCGGTGGCGGCGCTGATCGGCGGGGGCGCGCTGCTGATGTTGCTGCTGTGCACCCGTTTGCAGGCGCCGACCTGGACCCTGTTTGTCTGCGCCGCACTTGCCGGATGCATGCCGAGCATGTCGGCGATGGCGCGGGCACGCTGGACCGAAATCTATCGCGGCCAGCCGCAATTGCAGACCGCCTATGCACTGGAGTCGGTGCTCGACGAGGTCTGCTTCATCGTCGGCCCGCCGTTGTCGGTGGGGCTGTGCGTTGGCGTGTTTCCCGAGGCCGGGCCACTGGCGGCGCTGATCATGCTGGCGATTGGCGTGACGGCGTTTGTTGCCCAGCGCAGCACCGAGCCGCCGGTGCATCCGCGTGAGTCGCAGCATCAGGGTTCGATCATTCGTTCGACCGACGTGCAATGGTTGCTGGCGTTGATGCTCGCCATGGGCGTGATTGTCGGCGTGGTGGATGTGGTCAGCGTCGCGTTCGCCCAACAGCAGGGCCAGCCGGCGGCGGCCAGCATCGTGTTGTCGGTGTACGCCATCGGTTCCTGTCTGGCCGGCATTGCCTTCGGCGCGATGCGTTCGAAACTGCCGCTGCCGCGCCTGTTTCTCTACGGCGGTCTGGCGACAGCGGTGACCACGTTGCCGTTGCTGCTGGCAAGCAACATTTTCGGCTTGGCTGTCGCGGTGTTCATCGCCGGGCTGTTCTTCTCGCCGACCCTGATCGTGGCGATGGCGTTGATCGAACGCATCGTGCCGCCGGCCAAGCTCACCGAAGGCCTGACCTGGCTGGTCACCGGCCTGAGCATCGGTGTGGCCATCGGCGCTGCCGGTTCCGGCGCATTGGTGGATGCGTTCGGCGCCCGCAGCGGTTTCTGGCTGGCGATTGCCGCCGGGGCGGTGGTGCTGGGCTCCGCGGTGCAGAGTTTCCGCCACTTGAAATGACTGAACAGACGCGCGCGGGCTAATTTCTGCAGGGCTGCCTTCGTTCTTCTATACAGACAACTTTTCGAGGTAAGCCGGGTGACTCAGCTGACATTGCTGTGCCTTCCTTATTCGGGCGCCAGTGCCATGGTCTACAGCCGCTGGCGACGCAAATTGCCGCAGTGGCTGACGCTGCAACCGGTCGAGCTGCCGGGTCGCGGCGCACGTTTTGGCGAAGCGCTGCAAACCGATATGCGCGCGCTGGCCCGTCAATTGGCCAGCGAACTGCAAACGACCCTGCGCGCGCCTTATGCCATTTTCGGCCACAGCCTCGGCGCGCTGCTGGCCTGCGAGCTGGCCCATGCCTTGCGCGCCCTGGGATTGCCGGAGCCGGTTGCATTGTTCGCCTCCGGTACGGCGGCGCCGACGCTGCGCAGTGACTATGACCGCGGTTTCGCCGAACCCAAGAGCGATGCCGAACTGATCGAGCAGTTGCGCACCTTGAATGGCACCAGCGAAGACATTCTCGCCAACGCCGAATTGATGAGCCTGACCCTGCCGGTACTGCGTGCCGACTTCCTGTTGTGCGGACGTTTTCAGCCGATCCAGCGCCCGCTGCTCAAATGCCCGGTGCATGTGCTGGGCGGTACCACTGATCGCGCGACCACCGAGCAATTGATCGGCTGGAGCAAGGAAACCCTCGGCAGTTTCTCGGTGGACATGCTGGCCGGCGGTCATTTCTTCATCCATGAACACGAGGCCAAAGTGCTGAAGGTCATCAAGGATCAGCTCGACGTACATCACCGCCGGCACTCGATGCCCGCCATTGCCTGAATTTTCAATCGACGACTGCAGGCTGTCTGCCTGTAGTCGTTTCTTCTTTCAGCTCGCAGCTTTGGGCTTGCCGCTGACCTGCTGATACTTCTTCTCATTCGCTAATTTTTCCGGTGTGCATTCGTTTTATAGGGACGACGTGCCTTTGTGCTTCCTGCCTACTGATCCGGATGCTGAGAAATGAATGCTGAAGACTCCTTGAAACTTGCTCGCCGGTTTATCGGGTTGCCCCTGGAAAAGCGCCAGATGTTCCTCGCGGCCCTGCAAAAGGAGGGCGTGGATTTCGCCCGTTTCCCGATTCCCGCCGGGATCGAGGCCGACGATCGCCAGGCGTTGTCTTACGCGCAGCAACGGATGTGGTTTCTCTGGCAACTGGATCCGCACAGCGGCGCCTACAACTTGCCGGGCGCGGTGCGCCTGACCGGACGGCTGAACCTGTCAGCGCTGGAGCAGGCATTTGCTGCGCTGGTGGAGCGACATGAAACCTTGCGCACGGTGTTCCAGCGCCAGGCGGATGACAGCCTGCTGCAAGTGCCGGCCCCGACTTCCTTGAACATCCAGCACGAAGATTTCAGTGCGCTGCCGGCCACCGAGCGCGAGCAGGCTGTCGTGCGTGCCGCCGAGCAGCAATCGGTGTTGCCGTTCGATCTGGCGGTCGGGCCGTTGCTGCGGGTGACGTTGCTCAAGCTCGCCGAGCAGGAGCACGTCTTGCTGCTGACCCTGCACCACATCGTTTCCGATGGCTGGTCGATGAATGTGCTGATCGACGAATTCATCCGCTGCTATGACGCCTTTGACGCCGGCCAGTTGCCGGCGCTGGCGGCCCTGCCGGTTCAGTACAGCGATTACGCGCTGTGGCAGCGTCGCTGGCTGGAGGCTGGCGAGCAAGCGCGGCAACTGGAGTACTGGCAGGCGCAGCTGGGCGACGAGCATCCGGTGCTGGAACTGCCGCTGGACCATTCGCGTCCGGCCATGCCGAGCTATCGCGGTACGCGCTACGAGTTTGCCGTCGACGGCCCGTTGGCCGACCAGTTGCGCACCACCGCGCAACAGCATCAGGTCACCTTGTTCATGTTGTTGCTTGGCGCGTTCAATGCGCTGCTGCACCGTTACACCGGGCAGACCGATATCCGTGTCGGCGTGCCGATTGCCAACCGCAATCGCGCCGAGATCGAAGGCCTGATCGGTTTCTTCGTCAACACCCAGGTGCTGCGCACCCAGATCGATGGCCAGACCCGCGTCGATGCGTTGTTGCAGGCGATCAAAGAGACGGCGCTCGGCGCCCAGGCGCATCAGGATCTGCCGTTCGAGCAACTGGTCGAAGCACTGAAACTGGAGCGCAGCCTCAGTCACACACCGCTGTTCCAGGTGATGTACAACCACCAGCCGCAGGTGGCCGATATCGCCGCCCTCGGCACCGCGTCGGGCCTGGTGCTCGACAGCCTCGACTGGCAAAGCCGCACCACTCAGTTTGACCTGACACTCGACACCTACGAGAAGGGCGGCAAGCTGCACGCCGCCCTGACTTACGCCAGCGATCTGTTCGACGCGCCGACCATCGAGCGTATGGCGCGCCACTGGTTGCGTCTGCTCAAGGCCATGGTCGCTGATCCCGCGCAACGCGTTGGTGAACTGCCATTGCTGGACGCAGATGAGCAGCACAGGCTGGTTCATGCCTGGAACGCGACGACAGCGGTTTATCCGACCGGGCAACCCGTTCATCAATTGATCGAAGCCCAGGTGGCCCGTACCCCGGATGCACCGGCGCTGGTGTTCGGCGAACAAACCCTGAGCTACGCGCAACTGGATGCGCGAGCCAACCAACTGGCTCATCTGTTGCGTGAGCAAGGCGTGCGCGCCGACAGCCTGGTGGGGATCTGCGTCGAGCGTTCGCTGGAAATGGTGATTGGCCTGCTGGCGATTCTCAAGGCTGGCGGCGCCTATGTGCCGCTGGATCCGGAGTACCCGCAAGAGCGCCTGGCCTACATGATCGAGGACAGCGGCATCACCTTGCTGCTGACCCAGAGTGCGCTGCTGTCGTCGCTGCCGACTGCCGGGGTGAAAGTGATTACCCTCGATCAGGAAGCCGACTGGCTGGATCGCTACAGCGAAAGCCGTGTCGAGGGCGGCGTAGATCCGCAAAACCTCGCGTACGTGATTTACACCTCCGGTTCCACCGGTAAACCCAAAGGCGCCGGCAACAGTCATGCGGCGCTGGTCAACCGGTTGTGCTGGATGCAGGAGGCTTACGCACTGGATGCCAGCGATTCGGTGCTGCAGAAAACCCCGTTCAGCTTTGACGTGTCGGTCTGGGAGTTTTTCTGGCCGCTGCTGACCGGTGCGCGTCTGGTCGTGGCAGCGCCGGGCGCGCACCGCGATCCGTCGCTGTTGATCGAGACCATCAACCGCTACGGCATCAGCACGCTGCACTTTGTCCCGTCGATGTTGCAGGCGTTCATTCATGAGCCGGGCGTCGAGGCCTGTGTCGGGCTCAAACGGATTGTCTGCAGCGGCGAAGCGCTGCCGCTGGACGCGCAACTGCAAGTGTTCGCCAAACTGCCGAATGCCGGACTCTACAACTTGTACGGCCCGACCGAAGCGGCCATCGACGTCACCCACTGGACCTGTGTCGACGAAGGCGCCGACAGCGTGCCGATCGGGCGGCCCATCGCCAACCTGCGCACCCATGTGCTCGACGCCGAACTGTTGCCGGTGCCGAGCGGCGTGGCGGGTGAGTTGTATTTGGGCGGAGCGGGGCTGGCGCGCAGTTATCACCAGCGTCCGGCACTGACCGCTGAGCGTTTTGTACCGTGCCCCTTCCACGAAGGCGCGCGCCTGTACCGCACCGGTGACCGGGTCCGCCAGCGTGCCGACGGCGTCATCGAATACCTCGGGCGTCTCGACCATCAGGTGAAGCTGCGTGGCTTGCGTATCGAGCTGGGCGAAATCGAAACCCGCCTGATGCAGCATCCGCTGGTGCGCGAAGCCGTGGTGCTGGTGCAGGGTGGTAAACATCTGGTCGGCTACCTGGTGCTGGAAACCGCTCAGGCAGACGAACAGTGGCAACAGGACGTCAAGGCCTGGCTGCTCGGCAGCCTGCCGGAATTCATGGTGCCGACTTACCTGATGACGCTGGCCAGGTTGCCGGTCACCGCCAACGGCAAGCTGGATCGCAAAGCCTTGCCGCAGCCGGATGCCGCGCCGCAGCAAGCTTTTGTCGCGCCGCAGGATGCCATGCAGAAAGCCCTGGCGGCGATCTGGGAAGACGTGCTCGGTTTGCAACGCGTGGGTCTGGAAGACAACTTCTTCGAGCTGGGCGGCGATTCGATCATTTCGATTCAAGTGGTCAGCCGCGCGCGGCAGGCCGGGATCCGTATCAGCCCGCGCGATCTGTTCCAGTATCAGACGGTGCGCAGTCTGGCGCTGGTCGCGATCCTCGACCGTCACAGTTCGGTGGATCAGGCGCCGGCCACGGGCGAAGCCTTGTTGGGGCCGATCCAGCAGCAGTTCTTCAGCCGCGCGATGCCCCGGCGTGAGCACTGGAACCAGTCCCTGCTGCTGACCCCGCGCGAGGCGCTGAATGCTCAGTGGCTCGACGCCGCGTTGACCCATGTGATCAATCATCACGATGCCTTGCGCCTGCGTTTTGTCGAGGGTGCCGAAGGCTGGCAGCAAGCGTACGCCGCACAGCTCGAACGCGCTGACCTGTGGCAGCGCACGGCCGAAACGGCCGAGCAACTGACCGCCCATTGCGACGAAGCCCAACGCAGTCTTGATCTGGCCAGCGGGCCGTTGTTGCGTGCCGTGTTGGTGAGCATGGCCGATGGCACTCAGCGCTTGTCGCTGATCCTCCATCACCTGGTGGTCGACGGCGTGTCCTGGCGTGTGTTGCTGGAAGATTTGCAGCAAGCCTACGAACAGCTCGCGGCGGGCGGTGGCGTGCAATTGCCGGCCAAGACCAGCGCGTTCCAGAGCTGGACTGCGCGCCTGAGCACCGAGGCTGCGCGCTTCGACGATCAACTGGTTTACTGGAAAGCCCAGCACAACGGCGCACGGGATCTGCCGTGCGAACGTCCTGAGGGCAGCCTGCAAAACCGTTTCGGGGAAAAGATCGAATGGCGTCTGGACGCCGAGCGCACGCGCCAATTGTTGCAACAGGCACCGGCGGCGTATCGCACGCAAGTCAACGATCTGTTGCTGACGGCCCTGGCGCGGACCATCAGTGGCTGGAGCGGGCAGCCCGGCACCCTGATTCAACTGGAAGGCCATGGTCGTGAAGACCTGTTCGACGACATCGACCTGACGCGCACCATCGGCTGGTTCACCAGCCTGTTCGCCGTCAATCTGGTGGCGACCGAGGATCTCGACGGTTCGATCAAGGCGATCAAGGAACAACTGCGTGGGGTGCCGGACAAAGGTCTGGGTTATGGCGTGCTGCGTTATCTGGCCGCGCCGTCGGTGCGCGAAGAACTGGCCGCATTGCCTGCGCCGCGCATCACCTTCAACTATCTGGGGCAGTTCGACCGTCAGTTCGATGAGCAGGCGCTGCTGGTGCCATCCGCCGAGTCCGGCGGTGTCGCCCAGGATTCACAGGCGCCGCTGGACAACTGGCTGACCGTCGAAGGCCAGGTCTACGGCGGCCAATTGAGCCTGAGTTGGGGCTTCAGTTCACAGATGTTCGACCGTGCCACCGTGCAAAGCCTGGCTGATCGCTACGCGGTCGAACTGACGGCGCTGATCGAGCACTGCTGCGCCCTCGACACTGCGCAAGCCACGCCATCGGACTTCCCGCTGGCGCGCATCAGCCAGGCGCAACTGGATGCGTTGCCGGTCGCCGCTGCTGTCATCGAAGATGTCTATCCGCTGTCGCCGATGCAGCAGGGCATGCTGTTTCATACCTTGTATGAACCGCAGGCCGAGGCTTACATCAGCCAGATGCGTCTGGACATTCAGGGCCTCGATCCGCAGCGTTTTGCCAGTGCCTGGCAAGCGGCGCTGGCGCGTCATGACGTGCTGCGCAGCAGCTTCCACTGGCAAGGCCTGGACAGCGCCCATCAGGTGATCAGCCGTCAGGTGCAACTGCCGCTGCAAGTGCTGGACAACACCGACACCGATGCGCTGGCCGAGACTGAGCGGGCGCAGGGTTTCGAACTCGACTGCGCGCCGCTGCTGCGCCTGAAACTGGTGCGCACCGGCGCCGATCACTGGCATTTGATCTACACCAGCCATCACATCCTGATGGACGGCTGGAGTAATGCCCAGTTGCTCGGCGAGGTGATTTCTCACTACCCCGCCGGGCGCTCACTGCCGGCGCCGGTCGGGCATTACCGCGATTACATGGGCTGGTTGCAGCAGCAATCGGCAGACGCCGGCAAGGCGTTCTGGAAGGCTGCGCTGGCGCCGTTGCAGGCGCCGACGCTGCTTGCCGATGCCCTGCGTCCGCCCGTGGGCGGCCATGGCACTGACGAGCATCGCGAGGTGATCGACGAAGCTGCAACGCGGCGTCTGGGCGAGTTCGCCCGTCAGCAGAAAGTCACCCTCAACACGTTGCTGCAAGCGGCCTGGAGCCTGTTGCTGCAACGCTACACCGGGCAGGATTGCGTAGCGTTCGGCGCCACAGTGGCCGGTCGTTCGGCGCCGCTGCCGGGCATCGAGCAGCAACTGGGGCTGTTCATCAACACCTTGCCGCTGGTGTGCAACCCGCGCCCGGATCACCGCGTCGGCCAGTGGCTGAGTGATCTGCAAGCGCAGAACCTGGCTCTGCGCGAGTTCGAACATGTGCCGCTGTACGACATTCAGGGCTGGGCAGGGCAGCAGGGCTCGGCGCTGTTCGACAGCCTGCTGGTGTTCGAAAACTTCCCGGTCGCCGAGGCGCTGAAACAGGGCGCTCCGGCCGGGTTGACCTTCGGCAACCTGCACAACCACGAACGCACTCACTATCCGCTGACGCTGGGTATCGAACTCGGCGCCACGCTGAGCCTGGAGATGAGCTACGACGCTGCGCGATTCAGCGCCGCCCAGGTGCACAGGCTCTGCGCCAACCTGCGCCACTTGCTTGAGCAACTGATCGCCGACGCCACAGATTGCCTCGGCAACCTGACGCTGCTCGATGAAGCCGCCACACACGCCATGCTCGCCCACTGCCGGCCACCCGCGCTGCTGCTGCAGCACACCGGGCTGGTGCACGAGCGTATTGCCGCGCAGGCCAAAGCCACACCGCAGGCCCTGGCCGTACAGTGCGGTGACCAGCGCCTGAGCTATGACGAACTGAACCGCCAGGCGAATCGCCTGGCCCACCGTCTGCTGGCCAGCGGTGCGGCGCCGGGCAAACGTGTCGGCCTGGCGCTGCGCCGTGGCCCGCAAATGATCGTCAGCCTGCTGGCGGTGCTGAAAACGGGCGCCGCCTACGTGCCGCTTGATGCCAACTACCCGGCCCAGCGTCTGGCCTACATGATCGAAGACAGCCGGGTCGATCTGCTGCTCGACGAATCCGCTCTCCTGCAAGACGTGCCGCTTGCGGCGGGCCTGGAGTATTTGCAACTGGGCGACCTCATCGAAACGCTGGACGCTTACCCGGACAGCGATCCGCTGAATCACGCCACGGTCGATGACCTGGCCTACGTGATTTACACCTCGGGCTCCACCGGTCAGCCAAAAGGCGTGGCGATTGCTCACGCGGCGCTGCGCGAGTTCTGCCAGACCGGTGCCGAGTATTCGGCGCTGACTGCCGATGATCGCGTGCTGCAATTTGCGACCTTCAGCTTCGACGGTTTTGTCGAGCAGTGTTACCCGCCGCTGTGTGTCGGCGCAGCGCTGATCATGCGCGGCGACGAACTCTGGGATGTGATCCGGTTGGCGGACGAGATCGTCGGCCACGGCGTGACGCTGGCGGACTTGCCGGCAGCTTACTGGTTCTTGCTGGCGCGTGAATGCGCTGGCGGCAACGTCGTGAGTCTGGGCGCGTTGCGCCAGGTGCATGTCGGTGGCGAAGCCATGTCGGTCGAAGGCCTGCGCCTGTGGCACGAAGCAGGGCTGAGCCACGTACGCTTGCTCAACACCTACGGTCCGACCGAGGCGACGGTGGTGTCGAGCGTTCACGACTGCCGCCTGAGCGATGCCAGCGACACCTTCGGCATTCCGATTGGCCGGGCCATTCCCGGCCGCGCGTTGTACGTGCTCGACAGCGCCGGGCAATTGTTGTCGGCCGGTGGTGTGGGCGAGTTGTGCATCGGCGCGAGCGCCTGTCTGGCCCAGCAGTATTTCGATCGTCCGGCCCTCACCGCCGAACGCTTCCTGCCAGACCCGTTTGCCAGCGAGGCGGGGGCGCGTCTGTATCGCAGTGGCGACCTGGCGCGTTACAACGAAAACGCTGATCTGGAGTACGCCGGACGTATCGACCACCAGGTGAAGATTCGTGGCTTGCGCATCGAGATGGGTGAAATCGAAGCCTGCCTGCAAGCGCAGGAGGGCGTGCGCGCCGCGGCCGTGATCGCTCAGGATTTTCCGGGCGGCGCGCAGCTGGTGGCTTACGTGGTGCCCGAAACAGGCACCGAACCTGCGACCGCGCAGGCGCAGTGGCTGGACTCGCTCAAGGCTTCGCTGCAACAGGTGCTGCCGGATTACATGGTGCCGGCGCACCTGCTGGCGCTGGACGCATTGCCCCTGAACAACAACGGCAAACTTGATCGCACCGCGCTGCCAAAAGTCGAGCTGAGCCAGGCCCGGTGCGTTCATGCAGCGCCGCAAACCTTGCTGCAAGTGCAGCTGGCGCAGATCTGGGAAGCCGTGCTGGAGTCCGGCGCGGTGGGGCTCAACGATCACTTCTTCGAACGAGGCGGCCATTCGCTGCTGGCTACCCAAGTGATTTCCCGGGTCCGCCAGACACTCAAAATTGATGTGCCGATGCGCACCCTGTTCGAGCAACCGACGCTGCAAGCCTTTGCCGCCGCCTGCGCCACCCTGCAACACAGCGAAAGCGTGCCGATGACGGCGCTGCAACGCGGTGATGCACTGGCGTTGTCTTATGCCCAGGAGCGGCAGTGGTTCCTCTGGCAGCTGGAGCCGGACAGCGCCGCTTACCACGTGCCAAGTGCGCTGCGCTTGCGCGGTGCGCTGGACATCGCCGCGTTGCAGAACAGCTTCAATCAACTGGTGGCGCGTCACGAGCCGTTGCGCACCACGTTCCGTCAGGACGACGAGCGCACTGTGCAGGTGATTCATGCGCAGGGCCAACTGACGATTGAACAGCACAGCCTCGACGCCGAGGACACTCTTTCGAACTGGGTGCAGGCGCAGATTCGCCAGCCGTTCGATCTGCTGAACGGGCCGCTGCTGCGCGTCAGCCTGCTGCGTCTGGCGGCGGATGATCACGTGCTGGTGATCACTCAGCACCACATCGTTTCTGACGGCTGGTCGATGCAAGTGATGGTGCGCGAACTGATGGCGATGTATGCCGCACAACGCGCCGGCCAACCGCTCGAACTGCCCGCGCTGGCGCTGCAATACGCCGATTTCGCGCAGTGGCAACGGCAGTGGATGGAGGCGGGCGAGCGTCAGCGTCAGCTCGATTATTGGGTGGGCCAACTGGGCGGCGAACAACCGGTGCTGGAGCTGCCGCTCGATCATTCGCGTCCGGCGGTGCAGAGCTACCGCGGCGCGCGACTGGATGCACCATTGGAGCCCGCGTTGAGCATGCAATTGCAGGAGCTTGCCCGACGTGAGGGCGTGACGATGTTCATGCTCCTGCTGGCCTCGTTCCAGACCCTGTTGCACCGCTACAGCGGTCAGGACGATATCCGCGTCGGCGTGCCGATTGCCAACCGCAACCGCGCCGAAACCGAGGGCCTGATCGGCTTCTTCGTCAACACCCAGGTGATGCGTGCACAGTTTGCCGGCGACCCGAGTTTCCGTGATCTGCTGGCGCAGACACGGCAGGCTGCAATGGGCGCCCAGGCGCATCAGGATCTGCCGTTTGAGCAATTGGTGGAAGCGCTGGCGCCAGAGCGCAGCCTCAGCCACAGCCCGTTGTTCCAGGTGCTGTTCAACCACCAGCGCGATGCGGCGCCGGTCACCGATGTGGCGGATTTACGCATCGAAGGCCTGCCGTGGAACAGCGCCACCGCACAATTCGACCTGACCCTGGACACCACGGAAACCGCCGCCGGGCTGATGGTCAGCCTGACCTACGCCAGCGACTTGTTTGAAGCGTCGACCATTGCGCGCCTGTTCGAACATTGGCAGGCATTGTTGCGGGCGATTGTCGCTGAGCCGCAGCAAGCGATCGCCGCGTTGCCGATGCTCGCCGCGCAAGAGCGCCAGCAGATCCTCGAAGACTGGAACGCCACTGCCACCGAATACCCGCTACACCTGAGCGTGCAGCAGTTGATCGAAGCGCAAGTGCTGCGCACCCCGGGCGCCCCGGCGCTGAAGTTCGCCGACGAATGCCTGAGCTACGCGCAGCTCAATGCCCGCGCCAACCGCCTGGCGCACAAGCTGATGGCGCAGGGTGTCGGGCCTGAAAGCCTGGTCGGCATCGCTGCCGAACGTTCGATCGAAATGGTCGTCGGTCTGTTGGCCGTGCTCAAGGCCGGGGGTGCCTACGTGCCGCTCGACCCGGAATACCCGCAGGATCGCCTGGCCTACATGATCGAAGACAGCGGCGTGCAGCTGTTGCTGACTCAGGCGCATCTGCTCGATGCCTTGCCATTGAGCGGGCAGGTGCAAACCCTGTTGCTCGAGGAATCGCTTGAGGGCTTCGCCAGCGACAATCCGGCCGTGGCGGTCACCGGTGAAAACCTCGCCTATGTGATCTACACCTCCGGTTCCACCGGCAAACCGAAAGGTGCCGGCAACCGTCATGTCGCCCTGACCAACCGTCTGTGCTGGATGCAACAGGCCTATGAGATCGGCGCGGGCGACAGCGTGCTGCAGAAGACGCCGTTCAGCTTTGACGTTTCGGTGTGGGAGTTCTTCTGGCCATTGATGACCGGCGCACGGCTGGTCGTCGCAGCGCCGGGCGATCACCGCGATCCGGCAAGACTGGTGGCGTTGATCAACCGCGAACACATCACCACGCTGCACTTTGTGCCGTCGATGTTGCAAGCCTTCCTGCAGGACGCCGACGTCGCCACGTGCACCCGCCTGCAACGCATCGTGTGCAGTGGCGAAGCGCTGCCGGCGGACGCGCAACAGCAAGTCTTCGCCAAACTGCCGGCGGCCGGGCTTTACAACCTTTACGGCCCGACGGAGGCCGCCATCGACGTCACGCACTGGACGTGTGTGGAGGAGGGCCGCGACAGCGTGCCGATCGGACAGCCGATTGCCAACCTCGGCTGCTACATCCTTGACGACAACCTCGAGCCGGTGCCGACCGGTGTGCTCGGCGAGTTGTACCTGGCGGGCGTCGGCCTGGCACGCGGTTACCACCAGCGTCCGGCGCTGACCGCCGAACGTTTTGCCGTCAGCCCCTATGGCGATGGCGAGCGGATCTACCGCACCGGCGACCTGGCGCGCTACCGCGCCGACGGCGTGATCGAATACGCCGGCCGGATCGACCATCAGGTCAAGCTGCGCGGCTTGCGTATCGAGCTCGGTGAAATCGAAGCGCGTCTGCTGGAGCATGGCAACGTCCGTGAGGCGGCGGTGCTGGTGATCGACGGCAAGCTGCTGACCGCTTACGTGGTGTTGAACGAAGAAAGCGCAGACTGGCGCGACAGCCTGATGCGCCACCTGCACGCCGGACTGCCGGAGTACATGGTGCCCAATCAGTGGCTGAATCTTGCGCAGATGCCGTTGAGCCCCAACGGCAAGCTGGATCGCAAGGCGCTGCCGAAACCCGAATTGGGCGCCGGCAAGGCCGAATACATCGCGCCGCGCAATGAGCTGGAGCAACGTATCGCGGCGGTGTGGGCTGATGTGCTGAAGCTGCCGCGAGTAGGGCTGGGCGATAACTTCTTTGAACTGGGCGGTGATTCGATCATTTCGATTCAAGTGGTGGCCCGTGCCCGTCAGGCCGGTATCCGCTTTACCCCCAAGGACTTGTTCCAGTATCAGACCGTCCAGGCACTGGCAGGCGTCGCGACGCTGGGCGATGGTGCGGGGCAGATCGACCAGGGCCCGGTCAGCGGTGCCACGCCGTTGCTGCCGTTCCAGCAGTGGTTCTTCGCGACGGACATTGCCGAGCGTCATCACTGGAACCAGTCGGTGATGCTCAAGCCGGCGATCTGCATTGAGGCCGATGCACTTGAACAAGCCTTGCAGGCGTTGGTTGCGCATCACGATGCCTTGCGCCTGTCGTTCACTGAAACCACCGACGGCTGGACCGCGAATCACCACGCAACAACCGTCAGGCACGCGCTGTTGATGCAGGCTTCGGTCAGCGATGAACAACAGTTGCAGGACGCCTGCCTTGCGGCGCAGCGCAGCTTCGACCTGGCTCAAGGTCCGCTGTTGCGTGGCTTGCTGGTGAGCCTGGCCGATGGTTCACAACGCTTGTTGCTGGTGGTGCACCACTTGGTGGTGGACGGGGTGTCCTGGCGGATTCTGCTGGAAGATTTGCAAAGCGCTTATCAACAGCGCATCGACGGCAAACCCCTGCGCCTGCCGGCCAGGACCAGCGCCTTCAAGCACTGGGCCGAACGCTTGCAACAGCACGCGCCGCAACTGGCGGGTGAACTCGATCTGTGGCGCGCACAACTGGCTGATGCGCCCGTCGACCTGCCGTGCATCAATCCGCAGGCCCGTCTGCAAAACCGCGATGCGCACACCGTACAGACGCGCCTCGATCAAGCGCTGACCCGACAACTGCTGCAACAGGCGCCGGCGGCGTATCGCACTCAGGTCAATGACCTGCTGATGACCGCGCTGGCCCGGGTCATCTGCCGCTGGACGGGGCAGGCTTCGACCCTGATACAGCTGGAAGGGCACGGTCGTGAAGACCTGTTTGACGACCTTGACCTGAGTCGCAGCGTCGGCTGGTTCACCAGTCTGTTCCCGGTGCGCCTGAGCCCGACCGCGTCGCTCGACGGTTCAATCAAGCAGATCAAGGAACAGTTGCGGGCGATTCCCGGCAAGGGCCTGGGCTTTGGCGTGCTGCGTTACTTCGGTGATGAAGCGACCCGCCGCGAGCTGGCGGCGCTGCCGACACCGCGCATCACGTTCAACTACCTCGGGCAATTCGACAGCCAGTTCGATGACGGCACACTGTTCGCCCCGGCCAGCGAAAAGGCCGGGGACGAACAAAGTCCGTTGGCGCCGCTGGGCAACTGGCTGGAGCTCAATGGTCAGGTCTACGGTGGCGAGCTGAGTCTGGGCTGGACGTTCAGCCGCGAGATGTTCGATGAAGCGACCATTCAACGTCTGGCGGATGAGTACGTGAGCGAACTGGCGGCGCTGATCGAGCATTGCTGCGCTGCACGCAATGCCGGCGTCACGCCGTCGGACTTTCCGTTGGCGCCGCTCAACCAGCAACAGCTCGATGCCTTGCCGCACGCCGGTGCCGAGGTCGAAGACATCTACCCACTGTCGCCGATGCAACAGGGCATGTTGTTCCACAGCCTGTACGAACAGGGTTCGGGGGATTACATCAACCAGATGCGCGTCAGCGTCGAAGGTCTTGATCCCGAGCGTTTGCGTCAGGCCTGGCAGGGCGCCGTCGATCGGCATGCGATTCTGCGCACGCGCTTCGTGTGGATCTCCGAGCAGGAGCAGCCGCTGCAAATCGTCCAGCGTCGTGCCCAATTGCCGTTCAGCCTGCATGACTGGCGCGGTCGGCCTGACCTGGCGGGAGCGCTCGACGGGCTGGCGCAGGAGCAACTGCAACAAGGCTTCGACCTGTTGCAGGCGCCCTTGCTGCGCCTGGTGCTGGTCCGCACCGGCGATGACCGCTTCGAGATGATCTACACCAGCCATCACATTCTCATGGACGGCTGGAGCAACTCGCAGTTGCTCGGCGAAGTGATGCAACGCTACGCCGGTGAAACCCCGGCCGCGCCGGTGGGCCGCTATGGCGATTACATCGGCTGGCTGCAGCGTCAGGACGGTCAGGCCAGCGAGCGTTTCTGGACGGAGCGTCTGGCCGACCTGGACGAGCCGACCCATCTGGCCCGCAGTTGCCTCGATACACTGGCGACTGCCGGCCAGAGCGGTTACGACCAGCAGACCCATTGGCTGGACCGTGAGCAGACACAACGTCTGGGGGCGTTCGCCCGTCAGCACAAGGTCACCCTCAACACCGTGGTGCAGGCCGCCTGGCTGCTGCTGTTGCAGCGTTACACCGGGCAACCGACCGTGGCGTTCGGCGCTACGGTCGCCGGGCGTCCGGCCGAGTTGCCAGGTGTCGAGCAACAGATCGGTCTGTTCATCAACACGCTGCCGGTGATCGCCACCCCGCGTGTCGAGCAATCCCTCGGTGAGTGGCTGCAAACCGTGCAGGCGCTGAACCTGGCCATGCGCGAATTCGAATACACGCCACTGGCGGACATTCAGCGCTGGTCCGGGCAACGCGGTGAAGGCTTGTTCGACAGCCTGCTGGTGTTCGAGAACTACCCGGTGTCGGAGGCGCTGAACAACGGTGCGCCGCAAGGCTTGCGTTTCGACCAGGCGCGCAGCCAGGAGCAGACCAACCTGCCGTTGACGGTGCTGGTGGACCTGAGCGACAGCCTGTCGTTGCAGTTCGCCTATGCCCGTCAGCATTTCAGCGCAGCGCAGATCGAGCAGATCGCGGGTCACCTGCAGCACCTGTTGCAGCAAATGGCCGACTCGCCCGCGCAACGTCTGCTGGCCGATCTGAGCCTGTTCGATGACGCACAACAACAGGCGATGTTGCACGACTGGAACCGCGCGCCGGCCACCTTTGCGCAAACCCGCACCTTGCCACAGCTGATCGAAGCGCAAGTGCGGCGGGCGCCGCAGGCGATTGCCGTGAGCCTGGGCGAGGAGCAATTGAGCTACGGCGAACTCAACGCCCGGGCCAACCGCCTGGCCCATGCTCTGATCGCGCGGGGCGTCGGGGCCGATGTGCTGGTGGGGCTGGCAGCCGAGCGCTCGATCGAAATGATCGTCGGCCTGGTCGCCATCCTCAAGGCTGGCGGGGCTTACCTGCCGCTGGATCCGCAGTACCCGGCCGAGCGCCTGCAATACATGATCGAAGACAGCGGCATTGCCTTGCTGCTGATGCAGCCGGGTGTGCTCGATCATCTGGAGGTTGCCGAGCGCGTCGAAACCCTGCTGCTGGGTGATGACAGCCGCTGGCAGGATCAATTGGCAACCGATCCGCAGGTCTGGGCCGACAGCGCCAGCCTCGCTTACGTGATCTACACCTCGGGCTCCACCGGCAAGCCGAAAGGTACGCTGCTGGCTCACGACAACGTGCTGCGTCTGTTCGAGGCCACGCAGCCCTGGTTCAACTTCGGTGCCGAGGACCGCTGGACGCTGTTCCACTCGTATGCGTTTGACTTTTCGGTCTGGGAAATCTTCGGCGCACTGTTGCATGGCGGGCGTCTGGTGATCGTACCGCACAGCGTCAGCCGCTCGCCGCAGGAGTTTCATGCGCTGCTGTGCCGTGAGCGCATCACCGTGCTCAACCAGACGCCGTCGGCATTCAAGCAACTGATGCAAGTCGCTTGCGATGCGCCGCAGGTTCCGCAACTGTCGTTGCGTTACGTCGTGTTTGGCGGTGAAGCGCTGGAAGTGCGCAGCCTGCGTCCATGGTTCGAACGCTTCGGCGATGCCGCGCCACAGCTGATCAACATGTACGGCATCACTGAAACCACGGTTCATGTGACCTACCGACCGTTGACCCTGGCCGATCTCGAACAGGATGCCGGCAGCCCGCTGGGCGAGCCGATCCCGGATCTGGGCTGGTACGTGCTCGACGCCGACCTGAAACCGGTGGCCAAGGGCTGCATCGGCGAGTTGCACGTCAGCGGTGCCGGGTTGGCACGCGGTTATCTCAAGCGTGCCGACCTCAGCGCCTTGCGTTTCGTGCCGAACCCGTTCGCTGGCGACGGTGCGCGGCTGTACCGCACCGGTGACCTGGCGCGCTATCGCGCCGATGGCCGGATCGAGTACGCCGGGCGTATCGACCATCAGGTGAAGATCCGTGGCTTCCGTATCGAGCTGGGTGAAATCGAGGCGCAACTGTTGGCGCTGCCGCAAATCCGTCAGGCCGTGGTGCTGGATCAGCCAGGCGCCGGCGGCGTGCAACTGGTTGCGTATCTGGTGGCCGATCAGTCGGTCGAGCTCGACCAGCAGGGTCAGTGGCGTGAACGCCTGCGCCAGGCGCTCAAGCACAACTTGCCGGATTACATGGTGCCGGCGCACCTGTTGCTCCTCGACAGCCTGCCGCTGACCGCCAACGGCAAGCTTGATAGCAAGGCCCTGCCACAACCGGACGCCAGCCTGCTGCAACACAGCTATGTGGCGCCTGAAACTGAACTGCAACGGCAGATCGCCGGGGTCTGGGCCGATGTCCTGAAACTGGAGCGGGTCGGCCTGACAGACAATTTCTTCGAGCTCGGCGGTCATTCGCTGCTGGCCACGCAGGTGGCCCTGCGTCTGCGTGAGTTGCTGGGCTTCGAAGTGCCGTTGGCCAGCCTGTTCGCCAGTGCCGATCTGGCGGCTTTCAGCGAAGCCGTACAAGCCCTGCAACCCGATTTGCAGCCCGTTCATGATGTTTTGGCTAAATCCTTGGAGGCTCTCAATCGTTTATCAGCAGATGAACTTGAAAAACTGATTTCCTGAGAGGACCACGGCATGCAGCAGTTGATTGAATCGGTAGGCGCGCTTTCTCCCGAGAAACGCAAGGCGCTGGCGATTCTACTGGGCAAACAGGGCATTAACCTTTATGGCATCGCGCCGATTTTCCGGCGCGCCGAAGGTGAACCGCTGCTTTTGTCTTATGCCCAGGAGCGGCAGTGGTTTCTCTGGCAGATGGAGCCGGACAGCGCGGCGTACCACATTCCCACGGCGTTGCGCTTGCGCGGCGCCCTGGACATGGCGGTGCTGCAGCGCAGTTTCGATACGCTGATCGAGCGTCACGAAAGTCTGCGCACCGGCTTTGCCCGAGGTGATCAGGACAGGGCCATTCAGCTGATCAAGGCACCGTTTGCCTTGCAGATCGAGGTTCGCGAGCTGGAGGGCGAAGTCGATGAGCCGCGTTTGCGCGCGGCCATCGAAGCCGAGATTGCCCGCCCGTTCGATCTGGAACAGGACACCTTGCTGCGGGTCTGCCTGCTGCGGCTGGCACCGGACGATCACGTTCTGGTGATGGTGCAACATCACATCATTTCCGATGGCTGGTCGATGCAAGTGATGGTCGGCGAACTGATCGAACTCTATGCCGGGTTCAGTCAGGGCGCACCGGCCACGCTGGCACCGTTGCCGATCCAGTACGCCGATTTCGCCCAGTGGCAACGCAGCTGGATGGACGCCGGTGAGCGCGAGCGGCAATTGAGCTATTGGGTCGAACATCTGGGCTCGGATCCGGGCGTGCTGGAACTGCCGGCCGATCATCCGCGCCCGCTGGTGCAAAGCTATCGCGGTGCACGTCTGGACATGCAGCTGGACGCGGCGTTGAGCAAAGGCCTGCAGGACCTTGCGCGCCGTGAAGGCGTGACGATGTTCATGCTGTTGCTGGCCGCGTTCCAGACCTTGCTGCATCGCTACAGCGGTCAGGACGACATTCGCATCGGCGTGCCGATTGCCAACCGCAACCGCGCGGAAACCGAAGGGCTGATCGGCTTTTTCGTCAACACCCAGGTTTTGCGCGCCACCCTCGACAGCAGCATGACGTTCAGCGCCTTGCTGGCCCAGGCCAGGCAAGCGGCGCTGGGCGCGCAGGCGCATCAGGATCTGCCGTTCGAGCAATTGGTCGAAGCCCTGGCGCCGGAACGCAGCCTGAGCCGCAGCCCGTTGTTCCAGGTGATGTTCAACCATCAGAGTGGCGCGCGGCAGGCCCGGCAGGCCATGCAGTTGCCGGGGCTGGCGGTTGAAAGCGTGAACTGGGACAGCCTCACGGCGCAGTTCGACCTGACCCTGGAAACCCACGAATCGCCGGAGGGCGTGTGGGCCTCGCTGATCTACGCCACGGACCTGTTCGAAGCCGCCTCCATCGAGCGTATGGGCAGGCATTTGCAGGCGTTGCTCAAGGGCATCGTCAGCGATGCGCAACAACGTGTCGGCGAATTGCCGTTGCTTGATGCCAGTGAGCGGCAGGTATTGCTGCACGACTGGAACCCTGTCGACGCACCGTTTGCCAGCGACCTGTGCATTCATCAGTTGATCGCCCGGCAGGCCGCGCAGACCCCGAATGCACGCGCGGTGACGTTCGCCGAGCGGCATCTGACCTATGCCGAGCTTGAAGCACGGGCCAACCCGTTGGCGCATGCGTTGATCGAGCGAGGCGTCGGTCCGGAGGTGCGCGTCGGCGTGGCGATGCAGCGTTCGGAGAATCTGCTGGTCGCGCTGCTGGCCGTGCTCAAGGCCGGGGGCGTGTACGTGCCGCTCGACCCGGATTACCCGGCCGACCGCGTCGCCTACATGCTCGAAGACAGCCGGGCGCTGTGCCTGCTGACCGAACGGGACGTCGCCGCCAGTCTGGCGACAGCGGCGGACACCGACGTGCTGCTGATGGACAACGCCGCCGAGGATTTCGCCGCGTATCCGGCGCATGCGCCGCAAACGCGGGTGTCGGCCGACAATCTGGCGTATGTGATTTACACCTCCGGTTCGACCGGCAAACCGAAAGGCGTGGCGATTGCCCATCGCAACGTACTGGCGCTGATCGACTGGTCGCAATCGGTGTACAGCCGCGACGATATTCAAGGCGTGCTGGCTTCGACGTCGGTGTGTTTCGACCTGTCGGTGTGGGAGCTGTTTGTCACTCTGGCCAACGGTGGTTCGCTGATCATCGCCCGCAATGCGCTGGAGTTGCCGCAGTTGCCGGCCCGCGATCAGGTGCGCCTGATCAACACCGTGCCGTCGGCGATTGCCGCCCTGCAACGCAGCGGCGAGATCCCGCCGAGCGTGCGCATCATCAATCTGGCCGGTGAGCCGCTCAAGCAGTCGCTGGTCGACACCTTGTATGCGCAACCGACGGTCGAGCATGTTTTCGACCTGTACGGCCCATCGGAAGACACCACCTATTCAACCTGGACACGGCGCATGGCGGGTGGCCAGCCGAGCATCGGCCGGCCGCTGAAACACACCGCCAGCTATGTCCTCGATGGCGAGTTGCAACCGGTGCCGCAAGGCGTCGCCGCCGAACTGTACCTGGCCGGTGCCGGCATCACCCGCGGTTATCTGGCCCGGCCGGCGTTGACCGCAGAAAAGTATCTGCCGAACCCGTTCGGCGCTCCGGGCGAGCGTTTCTACCGTACCGGTGACCTGACGCGTTATCAGCCTGACGGCAACCTGCAATACGTCGGGCGTATCGACCATCAGGTCAAGGTGCGTGGTTTCCGCATCGAGCTGGGTGAGATCGAAGCGCGTTTGCTGCAACAAGACACGGTGCGCGAGCTGGCGGTGCTGGCGCAGGAAGGCGCGAGCGGTCAGCAACTGGTCGCCTGCATCGTGCCGAGCGCTGCCCTGGGTAACGCCGAAGAACAAGCGCGGCTGCGCGAAGTGCTCAAGACCGCTCTGCGCGAGCACCTGCCCGAATACATGGTGCCGGCGCATTGGCTGTTCCTCGAAAAACTGCCGCTGACCCCCAACGGCAAGCTTGATCGCAAGGCGCTGCCCAAACCTGACGCAGCGCTGGAGCAGCACACCTATCTGGCGCCGGGTAACGACAACGAACGGCAATTGTGCGAGATCTGGCAAGCCGTGCTCGGGCTGGAACAGGTGGGCGTCACGGATAACTTCTTTGCCCTTGGCGGCGATTCGATCATCTCCATCCAGGTGGTCAGCCGTGCACGTCAGGCCGGCCTGCGCATCACCCCCAAGGATTTGTTCCAGTACCAGACCGTGCAAGGTCTGGCCCGGGTCGCCCAGCGTGGCGACGCGGCGTTCGGCATCGAGCAGGGCGCCGTCACCGGCAGCACGCCGTTGCTGCCGTTCCAGCAACGATTCTTCGAGCTGGCGATTCCCGAGCGTCAGCGCTGGAACCAGTCGTTGCTGCTGAAACCTTCGCAAGCGGTCGATGCCGATGTCCTCGAGCACGCCTTGCAGGCACTGGTTGCGCATCACGACGCCTTGCGCCTGAGCTTCAGCGAAGGTGCCGAAGGCTGGACGGCCACGCACCGCGCGCCGGATAACCGGCCGTTGCTGCAACAGGCGAGCGTGCAGCACGCCGACGAAATCGAAGCGGTGTGCGACGCCGCGCAAGGCAGCCTCGATTTGCAATACGGCCCGCTGTTGCGCGCCGTGCTGCTGAATGTGGCCGATGGCAGCCAGCGCCTGTTGCTGGCGATCCATCACCTGGTGGTCGACGGTGTGTCCTGGCGCGTGTTGCTGGAAGATTTGCAGAACGCTTGCGAGCAGCTGCAGAACGGCCAGACAGTCAAACTGCCGGCCAAGACCAGCCCGTTCAAGGACTGGGCGCAACGCCTGCAAGCGTTCGCCGGTGGAGAGCTGCAACAGGAACTGACGTGGTGGGCCGGCCAGTTGGGTGAAGCGCCCGCCGATCTGCCTTGTGACAACCCTGCGGCAAGCTTGCAGAACCGTCACGCGGTGAGCGTGGAAACCCGCCTGAATGCGGATCAGACCCGCCAACTGTTGCAGCAGGCGCCCGCCGCCTATCGCACGCAGATCAACGATCTGCTGCTGACGGCGCTGGCGCGGGTGATCTGCCGCTGGACCGGTCAGGCCTCGACCCTGATCCAGCTCGAAGGTCATGGCCGTGAAGCGCTGTTCGACGACATCGACCTGAGCCGAACCGTGGGTTGGTTCACCAGCCTGTTCCCGGTGCGTCTGACCGCGGCCATGGGCCTGGCCGACTCGCTGAAGGCGGTCAAGGAACAGCTGCGTGGCGTACCGAACAAGGGCCTGGGCTTTGGTGCCCTGCGTTACCTGGGCGACGAACACGCGCGGCAGACGCTCGCCGCGCAGCCGGTGCCGCGCATTACCTTCAACTATCTGGGGCAGTTCGACAGCCAGTTCGACGAGGCCGCGCTGTTCGTGCCCGCCAGTGAAAGCACCGGCCGCGAGCAGAGTTCGCTGGCACCGTTGGCCAACTGGCTGGACATCAACGGCAAGGTCTACGGCGGTGAGCTCAGCCTCAGCTGGTCGTTCAGCCACGAAATGTTCAATCAGGCGACGATCCAGCGTCTGGCTGACGACTATGCACAAGAGCTCAATGCGCTGATCGCCCATTGCTGTGAGGCGCACAACCGCGGTGTGACGCCGTCGGACTTCCCGCTGGCTGACCTGACTCAGGCGCAGCTCGATACGCTGATCACCGATCCGCCATCGGTGAACAACATCTATCCGCTGTCGCCGATGCAACAGGGCATGCTGTTCCACACCCTGTACGAACAGGGTTCGGGCGATTACATCAACCAGATGCGGGTGTCGGTGGAAGGGCTTGATGTCGAGCGTTTCCGTCAGGCCTGGCAAGCGGCGCTGGAGGCCCATGACATTCTGCGCACGCGGTTTGTCTGGGGCGGGGCGCAGGCTCAGCCGCTGCAAATCGTCGAACGCTCGGCCACGCTGCCGTTCACCGTTCACGACTGGCGCGGCCAACCGGGCGAAGCGCTGGATGCGCTGGCCGAGGCCGAACGCAACCGTCCGTTCGATCTGAACGAGGTGCCACTGTTGCGCCTGGTGGTGGTGCGCACCGCGCAAGACCGCCACGAACTGCTCTACACCAGCCACCACATTTTGCTCGACGGCTGGAGCAACTCGCAGTTACTCGGTGAAGTGCTGCAACGCTATGCCGGGCAGGTGCCTGCAGCGCCCATTGGCCGCTACAGCGATTACATCGCCTGGCTGCAGCGTCAGGACAGTCAGCTCAGCGAGCAATTCTGGCTCGAGCGTCTGGCTCAATTTGATGAGCCAACCCGCCTGGCCCAGGGGCTGGCGGATCGGTCGACGAGCGCCGAGGGCGGTACCGGGCACTATCAGCAGTGGATCGACGCCACGGGCACATTGCGCTTGAGCGAGTTTGCCCGTCAGCAAAAAGTCACCCTCAACACCCTGGTGCAAGCGGCGTGGCTGTTGCTGTTGCAACGTTACACCGGGCAATCGACCGTGGCCTTCGGCGCCACTGTGTCGGGGCGTCCGGCCAATCTGCCGGGGGTCGAGCAGCAGGTCGGCCTGTTCATCAACACCCTGCCGGTGATTGCCCGTCCAGAGCCGCAACTGACGGTCAGCCAGTGGCTGCAAACCGTGCAGGAACTCAACGTTGGCCTGCGTGATTTCGAACACACGCCACTGGCCGATATCCAGCGCTGGTCGGGGCAGGGCAGCGATGGCCTGTTCGACAACCTGTTGGTGTTCGAGAACTACCCGATCTCCGAAGCGCTGGAGCAAGGCTCGTCGCTGGGTCTGAATTTCGGCGCGGTCGACACCCGTGAACAAACCAACTTCCCGCTGACGGTCGGGGTCAACCTCGGCGAAACCCTGTCGGTGCATTACAGCTTTGCCGCCGCCCGTTTCAGCGCGCAGGCGATTGTGCGTTTGCACGCGCAACTGGCTTCGTTGCTGGAGCAGTTCGTGCAGTCGGCGAATGCGCGTCTCGGCGCGTTGACCCTGCTCAGCGGTGAAGAACAGCGCCGTCTGCAGGACAGCAATCGTGCGCAACCGTGCACGGATCCGTTGCTGGTGCATCAGCGCATCGCGGTGATCGCGGCGCAGCAGGCGCAACGGGAAGCCGTGCGTTGTGGCGATCAGGCGTTGACTTTCGCCGAGCTTGAAAGCCGGGCAAACCGCCTCGCGCATGTGCTGATCCATGAAGGCGTCGGGCCGGAAGTGCGTGTCGGCGTCGCCCTGCCGCGCAGCCCATCGATGCTGGTGGCCTTGCTCGCGGTGCTCAAGGCCGGCGGCGCCTATGTGCCACTGGATGCCGGTTATCCGCGCGAGCGCCTGGCCTATCTGATCGAAGATTCGGGCATCGCGCTGTTGCTCAGCGATTCGCAACTGCGCCCGCGGTTGCCGCTGAGCACCGGTTTGCGCGCACTGGATCTGGACACGTTGCCGACCGCCGAGTGGCCAGACGTGGCGCCGCAGGTCGAGGTGCACCCGCAAAACCTTGCTTACGTGATTTACACCTCCGGTTCCACCGGCCAGCCCAAGGGTGTATGCGTGGAACACGGACCGCTGGCGATGCATTGCCAGGCGATCGGTCAGCGCTATGAAATGACCCCGGACGATTGCGAGCTGCACTTCATGTCGTTCGCTTTCGACGGCGCTCATGAACGCTGGTTGACCCCGCTGACCCATGGCTCGCGGCTGTTGCTGCGCGATGACAGTCTGTGGAGTCCGGAGCAGACCTATGCCGCCATGCAACAGCACGGCGTGACGGTGGCGGCGTTCCCGCCGGTGTACTTGCAGCAATTGGCCGAGCACGCCGAACAGGTCGGCCAGCCGCCAGCGGTGCGCATCTACTGTTTCGGCGGCGATGCCGTGCCCAACGACAGTTTCGAACGGGCGCGTGCGGCGCTGGCGCCACAGCACATCATCAACGGTTACGGGCCGACCGAAACCGTGGTCACCCCGTTGATCTGGAAGGCCGGGCGCGGCGACGTGTGCGGCGCGGCCTATGCGCCGATCGGTACGCGGATCGGCGACCGCAGCACCTGCGTGCTCAGCGCTGACCTCAACGCATTGCCACAGGGCGTGATGGGTGAGTTGTATCTGGGCGGCACCGGACTGGCCCGGGGTTATCTGGATCGTCCGGCGATGACCGCTGAACGCTTCGTACCCGATCCGTTCGGGGCGCCGGGCGGTCGTCTGTACCGCAGCGGAGACCTGGTGCGTGAACGCGCCGATGGCGTGTTCGACTATCAGGGCCGCGTCGACAATCAGGTGAAAATCCGTGGTTTCCGCATCGAACTGGGCGAAATCGAAGCGCGCCTGCTGGAGTTGAGCCGGGTGCGTGAAGCCGTGGTGCTGGCGCACACCGGGCCAAGCGGCAAGCAACTGGTGGCCTATCTGGTACCGACGCAGCCGGTGGAGGAGGCACAACTGGGCGAATGGCGCGACAGCGTGCGCGACGCCCTCAAGGAGAGTCTGCCGGCGCACATGGTGCCGGCGCACTTGATGGTGCTGTCGAACCTGCCGGTGACCCCGAACGGCAAACTGGACCGCAAGGCGCTGCCGGCACCGGACGCCAGCCTGATGCAGAACAGCTACGTGGCGCCGCGCAATGACATGGAGCAACGCATCGCCACGATCTGGGCCGATGTCCTGCGCCTTGAGCGGGTCAGCGCTACGGACAACTTCTTCGAACTGGGTGGTGATTCGATCATCTCGATTCAAGTGGTCGGCCGTGCGCGGCAGGCCGGTATCCAGTTCACGCCCAAGGATCTGTTCCAGCACCAGACCGTGCAGGCACTGGCGGCGGTCGCACAATCGGGCGGCACGGTGCTGAGCATCGATCAGGGGCCGGTCAGCGGGGCGACGCCGTTGTTGCCGTTCCAGCAATGGTTCTTCGCCAGCGAGATCCCCGAGCGGCATCACTGGAACCAGTCGCTGCTGCTCAAACCGGCGATGACTCTGCATGCCGGGACCGTCGCGCAGGTGCTTCAGGCACTGGTTGCGCATCACGATGCCTTGCGCCTGTCGTTCATTGAAACGACTGAAGGCTGGACCGCCACGCACCGCCCGCCCGAGCCTGTGCAGGAACTGCTCTGGCAGCGCACGCTGACGGATTCGGCTGACATCGAAGGGATCTGTCAGCAGGCCCAGGGCAGTCTCGATCTGCTCGACGGGCCGCTGCTGCGCGGTGTGTTGTTCGATCTGCCGGATCACACTCAGCGCTTGATGCTGGTGGTGCATCACCTGGTGGTCGATGGTGTCTCGTGGCGGATCCTGCTGGAAGATCTGCAAACCGCGTTCAGCCAGATCCAGGCCGGGCGCGAGGTCGCGTTGCCGGCCAAGACCAGCGCCTTCAAAGCCTGGGCCGAACGCTTGCAGGCACACACCGCCAGCCTCGATGACGAGCAGGCCTTCTGGCGTGAGCACTTGCGCGGGGCGACCGCCACTTTGCCGTGCGAACATCCGGACGGCAGCCTGGAAAACCGCTACGCGCAAAGTGTGCAGACGCGCCTTGCGCCGGAGCTGACCCGACAATTGTTGCAACAGGCCCCGGCGGCTTATCGCACGCAGGTCAACGACTTGCTGCTGACCGCACTGGCGCGGGTCATCAGTCGCTGGAACGGGCATGCTTCGGCACTGATTCAGCTGGAAGGTCATGGTCGTGAAGACCTGTTCGACGATATCGATCTGAGCCGCACCCTCGGCTGGTTCACCAGCGTGTTCCCGGTACACCTGACGCCGGCCAGCGGTTTCGCTGAATCGATCAAACAGATCAAGGAGCAACTGCGTGCGATTCCCCACAAGGGCATCGGTTTTGGCGCCTTGCGTTATCTGGGCGATGCCTCGGCGCGTGAGACGCTGGCAGCGCTGCCTGTGCCCAAAATCACCTTCAACTACCTTGGCCAGTTCGATAGCCAGTTCGACGAAGCCGCGCTGTTCCTGCCGGCCGGCGAAAGCGCCGGCAGTGACCTCGGCGAACAGGCCCCGCTGGGCAACTGGCTGTCGGTCAACGGTCAGGTGTATGGCGGTGAACTGAGCCTGTCGTGGAGCTTCAGCGAGCAAATGTTCGACACCGCGACCGTGCAGGCCGTGGCCGATGAATACGGGCGTGAACTGACGGCGCTGATCGAACACTGCGTGACCCCGGGCAACCACGGCCTGACGCCGTCGGACTTCCCGCTGGCGGCGCTGGACCAGGCACGTCTGGACGGTTTGCCGGTGCCGGTCGCGGACATCGAAGACATCTATCCGTTGTCGCCGATGCAGCAGGGCATGCTGTTCCACACCTTGTCCGATGATGGCGACGATCTTTACGTCAACCAGCTCAACCTGTCGGTCGAAGGCCTCGATATCGAACGCTTCCGTGCCGCGTGGGAATGCGTGGTGCAGCGTCACGAAATCCTGCGCACGTCGTTCCACTGGCAAGACAGCCAGGCGTCACCGGTGCAGGTCGTCCACCGTCAGGGCATTGTTGACCTGCAAGCGCTGGACACGCCGATGGATGAGGCGCAACTCGCCGAGTTCGCCCGCCAGCAGCGGGTTCAGGGTTTTGAGCTGGATCGCATGCCGTTGCAACGCACGCGCCTGATTCGTCTGGACGCCGACAAGTACCAGTTGATCTGGACCAGCCATCACATCCTGATGGACGGCTGGAGCAGTTCGCAGTTGTTCGGCGAGGTCCTGCAGCACTACGCCACCGGCCAGATCGAGGGCGAGAGCGGTCGTTACCGCGACTTTATCGCGTGGTTGCAGCAGCAGGATTCGGCGCAACTCGAGCAGTTCTGGCGCGGCCACTTGCAGACACTGGTGGAACCGACCGCGCTGAGCCAGGCGATGCACCCGCGTCATGAATCCGCCGAGCACGGCCACCAGGCGTTGTACACCCGTTGGGATGCGCAGCAGACCGCCTTGTTGCAGCAGCATTGCCGGGCTCAGGGCATTACCGCCAACACCTTGATTCAAGGCGCATGGTTGCTGTTGTTGCAGCGCTACACCGGTCAGCACAGCGTGGCGTTCGGTGCCACCGTGGCCGGGCGCCCGGAAGGGTTGCCGAATGCCGGCAACATGCTGGGGCTGTTCATCAACACCTTGCCGGTGATCCAGACCCTCGATCCGGCGCAGCCGCTGAATGCCTGGCTGAGCAGTCTGCAGGCCTATAACCTCGATCTGCGTGAACATGCTCACGCACCGCTGGCGGATATTCAGCGTTGGTCGGGGCAGGGCGGGCAAGCCTTGTTCGACAGCATCATCGTGTTCGAGAACTACCCGATCGACCAGCGTCTGGAACAGGCACCGGGCGGCCTGCGCTTCGGCGCCTCGGCGAGCCATGACGTGACCAATTTCCCGATGGACCTGGCGGTGCATCTGGGAGAAGAGTTCTCCATCGAGTACCTGTTCCTGCGTGATCGTTTCAGTGTCGAAGCGGTCGAGCGGATCCGCCAGACCATGGAAGTGTTGCTGCACAGCATGATGCGGCAGCCGACGGAGCGTCTGGGCAACCTGCAGCGTCTGGCCGCGCCACAATGGCAGGCCTTGCAACAGTGGGGCGCAGAACCGGCGGCGGTGCATCGGCGCGCGCTGTTGCCGGCGATGATTGCCGCGCAACGCCCTGAGGCCATTGCCGCCGAATGTGGTGCCGAACAGTTGAGCTACGCGCAACTCGAGTGCCGTGCCAATCAGCTGGCGCATCATTTGATCGCCGCGGGTGCCGGTCCGGAAGTGCTGATCGGTGTCGCACTGGAACGTTCGCTCGACATACTGGTGGCTCTGCTCGCCGTGTTCAAAAGCGGCGCTGCCTATGTGCCGCTGGACATCGACTATCCGGCCGATCGCCTGGCTTTCATGATCGAAGACTCCGGCATGCGTCAGATGATCAGCCGTGGCGCCGCCAGCCAGCGTTTGCCATTGCCGGCGAACCTGCCATTGCTTGATCTCGACCTTTTCGACGGCAATCAGTACCCCGACACGGCCCCGCAAGTACAGACCTGTGATGACAGCCTCGCCTACCTGATCTACACCTCGGGCTCCACCGGTTTGCCCAAAGGTGTGGCGGTGACCCACGGACCGCTGAGCATGCATTGCCAGGCAATCCGTGAGTTGTACGAGATGGATGCCGGCACGCGCGAGTTGCACTTCATGTCGTTCGCGTTCGACGGCGCCCATGAACGCTGGCTGACCACGCTGGCCTTTGGCGGCACGCTGGTGCTGCGCGATCATGAACTGTGGACACCGGAGCAGACCAGCCACGCCTTGCTCAACCGTTCGATCGATATTGCCTGCTTCCCGCCGGCCTACCTCAAACAGGTGGCTGAGTATGTCGAGGCCAGCGGCATGGCCGTGCCGAAGGTGCGCATTTACTGCCTTGGGGGTGACGCGGTGCCGGAGCAGACCCTGGCGCAAGTGCGCCGCGTGTTGCAACCGCAGTACATCACCAACGGTTACGGCCCGACCGAAACCGTGGTCACGCCAATGCTCTGGAAAGCGCCGAACAATGAAGCCTGCGCTGCCGCCTATGCGCCGATCGGGCGAGTGGTCGGCCAACGCTCGCTGTGGGTACTGGACGACGATCTCAATCCGCTGCCACAGGACTTGTCCGGCCAGTTGTATATCGGCGGCTACGGGGTTGCCCGTGGTTACCATGGCCGTGCGGCCATCACCGCCGAGCGCTTCGTGCCGGATCCGTTCGGGGCACCGGGCAGCCGTCTGTACCGCAGCGGCGACCTGGTGCGCCTGCGCCATGACGGCATCCTCGATTACGTCGGCCGCGCCGACCATCAGGTGAAGATTCGCGGTTTCCGCATCGAACTGGGTGAAATCGAAGCCTGCCTGCGCGCTCAGGACGGTGTCACCGATGCCGTGGTCATCGCCCGTGACGGCGTCTCCGGCAAACAGTTGATCGGCTATGTGGTCAGCACCGACGACAACGCCGGCGAGCGTCTGAAGACCCTGTTGCGCGCACAGTTGCCCGAATACATGGTGCCGCTGCAGATCATGAGTCTGGCACGCCTGCCGATCTCGCCGAACGGCAAACTGGACCGCAAGGCGCTGCCCGAGCCTGAGTTTTGCGCCGATCAATATCAGGCGCCGCGCAACGAGCAGGAAACGTGGCTGGCCGAGATCTGGGCCGATGTCCTGCAAGTGGAGCAGGTCGGTATCAGCGACAACTTCTTCGAGTTGGGCGGTGATTCGATTCTCAGCCTGCAAGTGATTTCCCGGGCGCGGAACCATCCGCAACTGAAACTGGACATCAAGCTGCGCGACCTGATGCGCTTCCAGACCATTGGCAACCTGTTCGACCAGCAAGCGGTCGCGCGCTCGAGCCAGACCGCCGACAGCAGTCATGTAGCGCAGGCGGGGGCGTTTGGTCTGTTGCCGATCCAGGAATGGTTCTTCGCCGAGGGGATGAGCGAACCGCATCATTTCAACCAGGCGATGATGCTGCGATCGCGCCAGGCGCTGGATGCCCCGGCGCTGGAGCAGACGCTGCGGTTGATGCTGGCGCAGCACGACTCATTGCGGCTGCGCTTCTATCAGGATCAGGGCCGCTGGTTGCAGCACTATCAAACGCTGCAGGACAGCTTGTGCATCGCCGAGCACAACCCGTTGCTGTGGCAGCGTGAGATCAGCGACATCGAGCAACTCGACGCACTGGTCAACGAAGCGCAGCGCAGCCTCAACCTGCTCGAAGGGCCACTGATGCGCGGCCTGCTGGTGAATCTGCCGGACGGCGAGGTGCGCTTGCTGTTGGTGGTGCATCACCTGGTAATCGATGCGGTGTCGTGGCGGGTGTTCCTGCAAGACCTGCAACTCGCGTACGAGGCGTTCAGCCAGGGTCGCGAGCCGCAACTGGCGCAGCGTACCAGCAGCTATCGCGCCTGGGCCGATGGCCTGGCGGCGCAGGTGCCGGCACTGGTCGGGCAAGAGCTGGATTACTGGCTCGGACAACTGGATCAGCCGGGCAAGGATCTGCCGTGTGACAACCCGCGCGGCAAGAACCTGGTGCGTTTTCGCGAAGAAGCGTTCATGGGGCTCGACGCCACCCGCACCGGGCAACTGCTCAAACAGGCGCCGGCGGTGTACGGCACCCAGATCAACGATCTGCTGCTGACTGCCCTCGGTCGTGTGCTGTGTCGCTGGAGCGAGGCCGAGTCGGTGCTGGTGCAACTGGAAGGGCACGGTCGTGAGGACCTGGTCGAAGGGCTGGATCTGAGCCGCACGCTTGGCTGGTTCACCACCATGTTCCCGGTGCGGCTGGCGCCGTTGGCGGAGCAGGATTTTGGCGCTTCGATCCTGGCGGTCCGCGAGCAGTTGGCTGCTGTGCCGCAGAAAGGCGTCGGCTACGGCGCGCTGCGCTACATGGCGGATGCATCGGTGCAACAGCGTCTGGCGGCGTTGCCCCAGGCGCGGCTGACCTTCAACTATCTGGGACAGTTCGACCAGACCTTTGACGAGCAGGCGATGTTGATGCCGGCGCACGAGCACATCGGCGATGTCTACAGCCTGGATGCCAACCTCGGCAACTGGCTGGAAATTGTCGGTCAGGTGTTCGACGGCAAGCTGTCGATGCGTTGCATGTACAGCACCCGTCGCTTCCGCCCAAGCACCATCGAGACCTTGATGCAGCAGTATCAGGCCGAGCTGGAAGCGCTGGTCGAGCATTGCCTGCAACAGTCGGCGGGTTGAGCCGGTCTTTAACTTTTTGAGAGGGCCGGTGCGCATTGTGCGCATCGGCCCGGGATGGGGTGCATGTCATTGAATTCGGAAGTAGCGGCGTTTCTTGATCTGGTCGAAGACAGTCGGAACGTTGCGTTTCACCAAGGGACACCCGAGCAGGCCCGGGAGGCGTTCGAGCAGTCCTCGCAACAGATGCGTTGGGAGGTGCCGGATGTCGAAGTGAATGAGGTGCGACACCTTGCCCGCGACGGCGCCGAGCTGACCTTGCGGCTGTACCGTCCGTTGCACAAGGACGGTGTCTTGCCGGTGCTGCTGTTTTTGCACGGCGGTGGTTTCGTCGTCGGCAGCCTCGACTCCCATGACGGTATTTGCCGTGAGTTCTGCGCGCGCACACCGTGTGCGGTGCTGTCGGTGGGTTACCGCCGCGCGCCGGAACACAAATTCCCGGTGGCGTTGCACGATTGTGCCGATGCCCTGGATTGGCTGCGCGAACGGGCCGGCGAATTCGATCTCGATCTGTCGCGCCTGGTGTTTGGCGGCGACAGCGTCGGCGCCACGCTGGCGACCGTGCTGGCACTTGAGGCACGCGCCCCCGGCGCGCTGAAACCGTGCCTGCAATTGCTCTGCTACCCGGTGACCGACGCCTCGCAGCGCCGAGAGTCGATGGACTTGCTCGGTGAAGGCTACCTGCTGGAAAGCGAAACGCTGGAATGGTTCTACCAGCACTACGCCCGCAGCATCGAGGATCGCCGCGACTGGCGCTTCTCGCCACTGCTGAGCCCCGACCTCAACGGCGCAGCCCCGGCCTACGTGGCGCTGGCCGGTTTCGATCCGCTGGTCGATGAAGGCCGCGCCTACGCCGAGCGTCTGGCGGCGTCGGGCGGCTTGCTCGAATGCCGCGAGTTCGGCGGCCACGTGCATGACTTTTTACGCATGCGCATGGTCACCGAGGAGGTCGAGGCGATCTATCAGGAACTGGTGAGCGTGCTGCGCACCGTGATGTATCCCGAAACGGTCTGATCCGACCTGGCCTGATGTGCGCTTCATTCCACATCAGGCCTTCAATACCCGTCCCTGTGGGAGCGAGCCTGCTCGCGAAGAGGCCGGTCGTGACGTCCGGTTTCAGGCGCTTGGCTGTTCCGGTTTGAAACCTTGTCTGCCGTTGGTGTAGTTCGAATTACACCTGGCTTCCTTCCGCATGCTTTGCTGTGTCATTAAACGTTCATCCCAAAAAAAAGCGCCCCGGTCAGACCGGGGCGCTTTTTGTATTGCAGCGGTTAAATCAGAACGTGTACTTGAAGCCGGTCATGATGTTGCGCGGTGCGCCGTACATGCCGTGGTCGCCGGCATAGCTGAGGTATTCGCGGTCGAATACGTTGTTCAGGTTGACCGAGGCGCTGAGGTTTTTGCTGATGTCGTAGCGTGCCAGCAGGTTGGTGACGGCGTAGCTGCCTTGCTGGAAGGTATGCAGGTCGGCACCGGTCTTGCTCTGCCAGTTCACGCCGCCGCCGACGGTGACTTTGTCCAGGATGCCCGGCAGGCGATAGCTGGTGAAGGTCTTGAGGCTGTGACGGGGCAGGGTGGTGACGATGCGGTTGTCATCGGCATCGGTGCTGACGGCATAGGCGTAACCGGCAGACGCTTGCCAGCCTTCGGCCAGTTCGCCATCGAGGGTGAATTCAGCACCTTTGGTGGTGGTGCCCTGTTCGGACTTGTAGGTGTTGCCGCCCGGGGTGTCGATCCAGATCGCCAGGTTGTCCTGCTCGATCTTGAACAGCGCGAAGCTGGAGTTCAGCTTGCCATCGAAGTGGCTGCCCTTGACGCCGACTTCGTAGCCGGTGCCTTCCATCGGATCCAGAGGCTTGTTGTTGATGTCGCGAACCCAGGACGATTGCGGGTTGAAGATCTTGGTGTAGCTGGCATACAGCGACCAGGTGTCGTTAACGTCGTAGACCACACCCGCGTAAGGAATGTAGACACCGGTTTCCGATTCTTTGGTCTTGGTTTCTGCTGCGCCGTACGGCTTGTCTTCGGTGTCACGATGCCAGTCGACCACGCGGCTGCCGAGCAGGATGCTCAGGTCATCGGTGGCGCGCAGCCGGGTGGCCAGGTAAGCGGCGTATTGCGTTTCATCGACGGTGGATTTGCCGGTGACGTTGAATTCGGGTTTGACCGAGTTGCCGTTCCAGTTCAGCAGGTTGTCGATGGCACCGGCCGGGGAATTGGAGTAGTCGGTTTTCCAGCCACCGTAGCTCGGCACGTTTTCGTAGTAGTTGGACAGGGTCACACCGGCGATCAGCTCGTGCTCGCGACCCAGCAGGCCGAACGGGCCGGTCAGGTAGGCGTCGATGTTGTTCTGGCGCGGGGTGCCGGAGAAGCGTACCGGCAGTTGGGTGGTGCCGCTGCCGTCTGGGTTCAGGGTGCCGTTGACGTAGTTGAAGACCTCGTCGAATTTGTTTTCGGAGTGAGTCAGTTCAACCTTGCCGCTCCAGCCGTTGCCGAACTGTTGTTCGATCGAGGTGAAGAAGCTGGTTTGTTCGTGGTCGTTGTAAGACCAGGTCTGCGCCGAGTTCAGGGAACGCTTGAGGTTGGTGCGCGAACCGTCGGTGAAGCGCGTCGGCAGGCCCGAACGCATTGGCGAATCGACGTCGGTGCGCTGGTAGCTGAAGCCCATGGTCAGCAAGGTGTCTTCGCTCAGGTCGAATTCGGTGATGCCATACATCAGCTGCGAATCCTGCTTGTAGCGGTCAATCCAGGACTGTTCGGTCTTGAAGTCGCCGACCAGACGGCCACGGATGTTGCCGGTTTCGGTCAACGGCCCGGAGACATCGAAACCGGTGCCGTAGCGATCCCAGTTGCCGGCCTCGGCGGTGACGCTGGCCTGAGCCTCGGCGGTCGGGCGCTTGCGGATCAGGTTGATGGTGGCCGAAGGGCTGCCCAGGCCGCTGATCAGGCCGGTGGCGCCACGCACCACTTCCACCCGGTCGTACATCGCCATGCTCTGGGTGTAGTTGTCCATGCGCTTGACGGTCGGCACGCCGTCGATTTCGAAGTTCTGGATCTCGAAACCACGGGAGAAGTAGCCGTCGGACTCGGCGCCCTGACCGTCACGCAGCACGATGATGCCCGGAGTGGCGTCGAGGGTATCGCTGAGGTTGGTCAGGTGCTGGTCGTCCAGGCGCTGACGGGTCATGACGGTCAGTGACTGCGGGGTTTCCTTGGGAGTCAGGTTCAGACGCGTCGAACTGCTGGACGAGTACGTGGTGTACAGCCCGGACCCTTCAGTGGTCGAGCCCGGCGCCTTGCCGGAAATCGATACCGCGCCCAGCTCCAGCGCGTTTCCCGCGTCTGCACCGGTGGCTGGCACCAGCGAAACCGAGTTGCCGGTCAGTTGATAGGTCATGCCGCTCCCCAGCAGCAAGTTGTCCAGCGCCTGTTTCGGTTCCAGGTGACCGGATACCGCGGTCGAGTTCAGGCCAGCCAGGGATTCCGGGCTGTAGAGAATCTGCAGATTGGCTTGTTGCCCAAGCTGTTGCAGTGCCCGGGACAGCGGTTGCGCAGGGATGTTGACGTCGACCGGCGTCGCTTGAACCTGGGTGCTGCCCAATAGCATCAGCGTCAGCAGAGCACCTGACAGCATTGCGCCACGCGGATTGCGGCGGGAGATGGCCTCGGCCAGAGGGGTGCGGGACAACTTTAAGGCTTGCATTTGCTCGGGATGCTCCTGAAGTGCGAGTGCAGTTTTATTAGTTAATGATAATTAGACGCAACACTGCGTAAAAACCGGAAAAAATCCCGCGACCTGCGAAGAACTCTGCTATCGCGCGAAAGCGGGATCAGCTCATCCCTGAGCGGTTGGCGTATCAGGCCGGGTTGAGCGCGGTTTTGACTTTGCCGGCATCCATGCGCACCAACTGGTCGGCGACATCGAAATAACGGTCATCGTGGGAGATCACGATGATGGTCTTGCCCAGTCGTTTGAGGTCGGGCAGCAGCTCGGTGTAGAAGATCCGGCGGAAGGTCGGGTCCTGATCCGCGGCCCATTCGTCGAACACCAGCACCGGGCGCTCCTCCAGCCACGCATTGACCAGCGCCAGACGCTTGCGCTGCCCGGTGGACAGGTCAGTGGTGGTGAAGCTGCCGTCCTGCACGCTGACCTTGTGGGCGATTTCCAGGCGTTGCAGGTATTTGTTGGCATCGTCGGGAATGTGCGTATCGCCTTGCACCACGTCATCGAACAGGTAGTAGTCGGCAAAGACCGTGGTGAACAACTGGCGGTAATCATCGCGGGTGAGGGCGGTCACGCATTCGCCGTTGAGGCGGATTTCTCCCTGCTGCGGCGGATACAGACCCAGCAGCAGTTTGATCAGGGTGGTCTTGCCGCAGCCGTTCTCGCCGACGATGAAGACGATGTCGCCTTGTTCGATCTTCAGGTTCACCGGCCCCAGCGTGAACGGGTTGGCCTCGCCCACGGCCGGGAAGGCGTAGCGCACGTCTTTGAGTTCCAGGCTCTGCACCGGCTCGGCTTTCTGGCCATGATCGCTGAGCAGCAGATGCGGCTCGGGCGAGGAGAATTGCGCCGACAGTTCAGCGATGCGGCGGAAGGCGATCTGCGCGCGGCTGACCACCGGCAAGGTGCCGACCAGGTGTTCCAGCGGACCTTTCATGTACAGCAGCACCAGAACAAAACCGCTCATCACGGTTTTGTCAGCGCTGGGCCAGAACGATTGCAGGGCCAGCGCCAGACCGATGACCACAAAGAACAGCATCGAGCCGAAACTCTTGGCAATCACGAACGTGTTGATCGATTTGATCTGGGTCTTGCAGATGAAATCGGCAGTGCCCTTGATGCCGCTGTTGAACATGCGCTGGCGGCGCGGGCGATGAATGCGCAGTTCCTTGGCGCCTTCGGCAATCGCGTTGTAGTGCTTTTGCAGTTCGTCTTCAGCGTCACGGGCGGCGAAGAAGCCCTTGATCCCGCGCCCCTGGGCGAAGTACTGGATGCCAGTGCCGATCAGGATCGCCACGACCATGATCAGGAACATTGGCCACGACAGCATCGCCAGGTAGCCCATGCAACCGAGGGTGACGGTCAGCGAGATGGCCAGGGGGGCGAAGGCGAAGGCGAAGTCGCTGATGGTGTCAACGTCGTGCGTCAGCACCGGAATCAGGCGATGGCTGCGATAGCGTTCAATCTGCTCGATCGGTGCCGACAGCACTTTCTCGCCCAGCTGTTTGCGCAGGGTGGCGATGATGTGCTGGCCGACATAGTTGGTGCCGATGTCCGAACAGATCGAGCTGAGCAGTGCCAGCACGCACAGGCCGCCGAACAGCGCGACTACGCCTTGGGTCAGACCGGATTCGGAGTGCAGCGCATTATTGATGGTGGCCAGCAGGACCGTGACACTCAGGCCACCGACCATACCCAGAATGACCGACAGTGCGACGACGAGCCGAAAAGGTTTGAGTAGGGTGAACAATTCATGAATTGCACCGCGCGTAGGCTGGGTCATGACAGGACAGTTCCTTGGGTCGTAAGGCAGATACCCAGTAGAACGTCTGATCCGGTGCGTAATTTAGACGGTCGCCGACTGGCGGCGACCGGGGGAGGGGGAGAAGCGTTACTGCCGATTACAACTCACGCACGACACGGAAACCGATCCAGTCGCCACGGGTTTTCGGATCGATGTCGTTGCGGTTGCCCGAGCGGGAGAATACCGGCGCTTCACCCCAGTCATTGCCGCGAATGCGCAGGGTCTCGCAGTTGGGTTCAAGCCACGCGCTGCCATCGGTTGGCGCACCGTTGTAGTCCGGGTGATAGCAGTCTTCGACCCACTCATAGACATTGCCGTGCATGTCGTACAGGCCAAAGGCATTGGCCGGGTAGCTGCCCACCGGCGAGCTGAAGCTGTAACCGTCCGCCGGGCCGTAGGTGTTGGCGTGTTTGGCGATGCTGTAGCCCTTGCCCTCGTCGAACGGGAAGGGGAACGGTCCTTTGGATCCTGCCCGGGCACCGTATTCGCGCTGGGCTTCGCTGAGCATGCTGTATTTCTGCCCGGTTTTTTTCGACAGCCAGGCGACGTAGTTCTTGATGTCCTGGAAATCCATGCACACGGCCGGCTGACGCGGGGTTTGCGGGTAGCGCGGTTTGCTTGCGATGCACTCGCGACCAGGGCGCGTGTCGCCGTTGGCGATCACCGCACCGCTCTCGCGAATGTAGCTGTCCCATTCACCCGCGGTGATCTGGAAGCGGCTCATGGCGAAGGGTTTGGCGAAGGTCACTTCATGCATCGGGCCCTCGTCGGGTTCGCGGCCCACTTCATCCTCCGGCGTGCCCATGGTGAAGGTGCCGGCCGGCAGTACGACCATTTCCGGGCAGTCTTTGCAGTCCTTGAATACTTTGCCTGCGGCGGGCGGTGTCGCGGCCTGCGCGGCGCTCGGCAGCAGACCGGTCATGAGGGCGGCGAGGGCCAGTGCCTTGAGCGCGCTGGCGCCGTGGGCAGGGGTCAACAGATCACGTTTCATGAGTCATCTCGTTTAAAGGAAAGCGGGGTGTCACAACTGTTTGTCGAGTACGGCCATGAAACGCTCGATGTCGTTTTCGCTGTTCAGCAGGCCGGGTGCGATGCGGATCACCGGGCCGACGTCGCGCTCCACCGCGTCACACACCACGCGGTTTTGCATGAGCCGGGCGGCGACCTGATCGCAGTCGCGATCCTTGATCCGGAAGAAGGTGAAACCGGCGGACAGATCGGTGCTGCGGGGTGTCACCAGTTCAATCGAGCGGTGTTCCAGCAAGCGGTTCTTGGCGTAGGTGTTGAGTTCGTGAATGCGCGTTTGCACCTCGCGCTTGCCCAGCGACAAATGCAGCTTGAACGCTTCGTCCAGCGCCCAGCGGTGTTCGAAACTGTGATACCCGCCGGGGGTCATGATGGTCGAGAACGTGGTGGCTTCAGAGAAGGTCGGGATGGTCGGGGTGACGTCCTTGAGTTCGCTGGAGCGTGCGCAAATGATCCCGGTGCCGCGGGGGCCGAACATCCACTTGTGGGTGCCGGCGATAAAGAAGTCGCAGTGCATGTCGGGGAAGTCGAGGTCGTCGACACCGAAACCATGCACGCCGTCGACGACGTACAGGATGCGATCCTTTTCCTCTCGCTGGCGATTGTGCCGGTCCACCAGTTTGCCGATCTCGCCGATCGGCAGTTTCACGCCGCTGCCCGATTGCACCCAGGTCATGCCCAGTACGCGGGTTTCGGGGCGAATGCCCTGGTCGATACGGGTCAGTATTTCGTCGACGGACGCCTTTGCGCTGCTGTCGAACAACTTCAGTTTGCGCACCTTTACGCCATCTTTCTGTTGGCGATAACCCAGCGTGTAGTGGGTTGAGTAGTGCTCGTGTTCGGTGGTGAGAATTTCCTGATCGGCACGCACATGGATGCCGCCATAGATCAGCGCCAGACCTTCGGTGGTGCTGCCGGTGAGGGCGATCTGTTCGGGCTTGGCCTTGAGGTAGCGACCGGCCCATTCGCGCACGGCTTGCTCGCGTTTTTCGGTTTCACCCAGATCCCAGTCCATCGCCCGTCCGGGATTGCGGTCGAGGGTCACTCGATAGCGTTCGATGGCTTCGCGTACCGGGCGCGGATGGGATGTCACGAGGAAGTTGGCGAAATGCAGATAATCCGGATCCTGATCGAACAGCTGGCGCAATCGGTCCCATTTGTTCCCGGCGAGCGGTTGTGGGTTGGCGGCGCGGGCCGGCAGGTTGATGGCAGCGCCCAGGGGCAGGCCGGCGGCAAGGATGCCGGCCTGCTTGAGGAAAGAACGACGGTTGGTCATGAGTTCTGATCGCTTGTTCGAGAGGTGTCAGCGGTTGACGACAGGTTTGGAGGATTTTTGTACCTGTTCCCAGACTCGCAGGAAGTTGCCGCCCCACAATTTGGCAATGTCGGCCTCGCTGTAACCACGGGAGATCAACTCGGCGGTTACGTTGCGCGCTTCGCTGACGTCCTTCCAGCCGTCCAGGCCGCCGCCGTCGTTGAAGTCGGAACTGATCCCGACATGGTCGATACCGATTTTCTTCACGGCGTAATCAATGGCGTCGCCGAAATCCTTGAGGTTGGCTTTGGGCTCTTCGTCGACGATTGCGTAGAGCTGGCCGGCGTACTCGCCAAAGCGTTGTTCCGGCCACACGGTGATGATCGGGTCGCCCGGCATCAGTGCCATCTCCAGGCCCTGCAACGGCTGCAGGTCAAACCTGGCCCGCAATGCGTTGAGCTTGTCCCGGGTCGCCTGGCTCAACGGACGCAAGTAAGTCGGGAAACCGACGATCTGCACCACGCCGCCGCTGTTCTTGATCAGTTGCATTTCCTGGTCGCTGATATTGCGCGGGATATCCACCAGCGCCCGCGGTGCCGAATGGGAGGCCACGATCGGTGCGCGACTCAGCTGTGCGACCTGTTCCAGTGCCTTGGTCGACATCTGCGAGACATCGATGATGACGCCCAGATCGTTGAGGCGATGCACGGCTTGCTTGCCAATGTCCGACAGACCGCCAAGCGCATCGCGGGTGTCATTGAAAAACGGCAGTGGTCGTGAAGAATCGGCCCAGTCGTTGTTGCCCACGTAACTGAAACCGAACATGCGCATGCCGCGTGCGGCCCACTTGTCCAGGGCGTTCAGATCGTTGCCCAGTGGATAGGCGTTGAGCATGCTCATGAAAATCGCAAACTTGCCTTCGCCATGCAGGCGGCGGAAATCGTCCGGGGTGTAGGCGATGGCAACCTGATTGGGGAAATCGCGCACCAGGGAGCTGATGATCTTGTAGCGGGTTTCCTGTTCCAAGCGTGCTTCTTCGACAAACCCGGCAGTCGGACGGTGTGGCGCGTTGGCGCCGTTCCAGATTTCCGGCCAGCCGAAGATCGTCAGGGCGGCCCCGGACAGGCGTCCGCGGGCGGTTTTCACCAGATCGAACTGGCCGCTGCCATCCTTGTCGGCTTCGTTGCCGGCCGTGCCGAAATCCAGCGGCACGGTGATGTGGCTGTCGAAAGAGAGGATGCGATCCTGCAGCGCATCGGCTTGCTGCATGACTTTGACCGGGTAACCGGGATTGTCCTTGAACCAGTGCTCCCAGACCGCAAAGCCTGCGGCAGCACTGATCGCCAGGGCCAGCGGCAGGCCGATGTAAAGAGCCTTTTTCGAACGTGGTTTTGTCATTGCCATCTCAGTCAGGTTCGCCGTCGAGGTGCAGGCGCAAGGGCCTTTGCTATCTGGGTGGAACGACTGAGCAGCCGGGTAATTTAGGTCTGGCGCGAAAGAACACAGCTTGAGGCAGGCACTGCCCAAGGCTGCGATCTTTCCGGGACGCCATAAATTTCCCTCTGCAACAAACGTTCTAGCTTGGATAAAGCCTGCTTCATGGCTGACACAGGTAGGGCAATGAAGATTTCTCGACGATGGTTCATGGCGGGCCTGGCATTGACCGGCGCCGCTGTGCCTGCAGCGTATTTTGGGCATCGTGAATGGACGAAGCCGGATCCGACGATCACCCCGGGTGAGGCGTCGTTCGATGTCGCGGATGTCGCCGGGCAACGCCTGGCGGATGCGTTGCGCGGTGTCTGGCAGATTCGTTTCGAGGGCCATGACGCCGGTATCGCGGGTTTGCCCAGAGACGGTCTGGAAGTGTTTCTCGATGTTGCCCACAAAGGGCGCGGCGTGACCGGTTTTCTCGACACGGCCGAGCGTTTGCGCTCGTCACAGGCGCCGCGCTATCGAATTCTCGCGGACCTCGCCGACGTCAAAGCCTCGCAATTGAGTTGGCGTCTGGTCAGCACATCGGCGGCCGACGGTGCACCGGACTACGAATTCAACATGGCGCTGGATGAAGTCTGGGGCGGTTTCGGCAACGCCGGCAGCGGCAGCCTCAGCGGGCGCGTCCTCAACCTTGATCGACCCTTGATGCTGCCGGCGCAGGACCATCGTTTCATTGCCGTCAAGCGTGTGTTCCCCGAGGCCCGCGAACGCACAGGGTTGAACCCGACGTTGCTGGCCTGGCTGATCTCTCCCGAGCACCGCTTGTTCCATCAGCTCTGGCACGCCAGCCGCGACAAGTGGCATACCTTGAGCGAGGAAAAACGCGGCGCCCTGCGCGGTATCGGCTGGCAGCCCGGCCCGCGTGACAAGGAGCGTGACGCCCGTGGCCCGCGCAAGGATCGCAATGGTTCGGGGATCGATTTCTTCTTCATGCACCGCCACATGCTGGGCACGGCGCGTTCAATGCAGGATCTGCCGTCGTGGCAGCATTTTCCGCTGCCGCAGCCGGAGTTGATCCGCGATCGCCAGGGTTTCGCCGCCTACTTCGACAACCACGACGGCACTTCGCTGCCGCCGACCTGGCTGGCCGAGGACGATGACGAATATTCGCAATGGGTCAGCGACATCAAGACGGCCGAGACGTATCACAGTAATTTCCTGGTGTGGGAATCGCGCTACCGTGACCCGCGCTACCTGGCCAAACTGACCCTGGGACAGTTTGGCTCGGAAGTTGAACTGGGGCTGCACGACTGGCTGCACATGCGCTGGGCGTCCGTGCCGCGCGATCCTTCCAACGGGCAACCGGTGCCGTTTGCGCGTGATCCGGCCGATTTTTCCGCGCGCTGGTACGCCGCTGAAAACGATTTTCTGGGTGATCCGTTCTCCTCTCATGTGAGCCCGGTGTTCTGGGCGTTCCATGGCTGGATCGATGATCGCCTGGAGGACTGGTTCCGCGCGCACGAACGCTTTCATCCGGGCGAGGTCAGTCGCTTGCAGGTCAATGGTGTGCCGTGGTTTGCACCGGGACGCTGGGTGGAAGTCGCCGACCCGTGGCTCGGGCCGATCACTCACGGCTGCAGCACGGTGCCGGGCCTGCAGCCTGGCAAGTCCGTGGAGATGGATCCGGAAACCATGAAGCTGGCCCTGCGCATCACCTTCAGCGACGACGAGAAGGTGTTGTCGTCGTTGTTCCGCAAGGTGCCGCGGCGTCCATGGTATGCGCGTCATCTGAAGCCCAGACAGACGCCGGTCTGAGACGCTCTTCACTGCACTCGCCGGCAGGTCGACGCCCACGCATTCAGTTGCATCGATGAATGTTGTGGGCTTCGGCCTGCTGGCGATTGCATTTGCAGGTCAGCGTGATGCCAGTGTCTGCCAGCCGCCGCCCAACGCCTTGTACAACGCGATGCTTGCCTGCATTCGCGACAATCGCAACTGCACATTCAAGTCCTGCGCGGCATAGAGCGTGCGCTGGGTTTCCAGTACCGTCAGCAAATCCTCTGCGCCGGCCTGGTAGCGACTCTGGGCGATGTCGAACGCCGTCTGCGCTTGCCGCAGTTCCTCGCTTTGCCATTGCCGTTGTTCATCGAGGCCGCGAATGCTGTTCAAGGCTTTTTCGACATCGGCGAAGCCGTTGATGATCGCGCCGCGATAGTTCTGCAGCAGTTCATCCTGACGTGCAGTGGCCTTGTCGCGCTCTGCGCCGAGACGACCGTTATTGAAGACCGGCCCGATGAGTCCGGCGGTCAGGTTATAGAAGGGGCTGCGCAGAACGTCGCGGAACTGGTCGGCCCCCGAGCCGATACTGGCACTCAAAGTGACAGTGGGCAGCATCGCGGCGCGGGCGACTTTGACGTCGGCCTTGGCGGCGGCCAGTTGTGCTTCGGCGCGGGCGATGTCCGGGCGGCGATTGAGCAGATCGCTTGGCACGCCCGCGGCGATTTCCGGCCAATGCAGTTGATCGAACGATTCCCGGTTCAGCGCAAGTTCCTGAACCGGGCGGCCCAGCAGGGCTGCAAGGCTGATTGAAGCGTCCCGGGCCTGTTGCTGCACCCGCGGCAATTGCCGTAGCTGGGCGGCTACCAGGCTTTTCTGCTGAGCCAGTTCCAGGGCGGTTGCCGAGCCTGAGTCAAAACGCGTTTGCACCAGTTTCAAAACGTTTTGCGCGTTGGCCAGATTGAGTTCGGCAATGCGGCTCTGCTCGCGCAGCGACAAGGTTTGCGCATAGGTGTCGGCGACACTGCCGAACAAGGTCAACTCCACCGTGGCACGGTCGAACTCGCTGGCCTGCAAGGCGAATTGCGCACTGTCGCGCAAGGCCTGTTTGCCACCCCAGAAGTCGATTTCGTAACTGGCATTCAGATTGGCGTCGAAGTAATCCACGGCCTTGTTGCTGCTGTCGGCGTCCAGTTGGCTGTAGCCATTGCCGCGCAACAGTTTCTGCCGATTGGCATTGAGCCTGGCCTGCACTTCAGGCAGTTGTGAGCCGCCGGCGATCACGGTGCCGGCCCGGGCCTGGCGTACCCGGGCCATGGCGGCGGCGAGGTCGAAACTGCCGGCGCGAGCCTGTTCGATCAGACGATCAAGTTCCTGGCTGCCGAATTGTTTCCACCATTGCGCATTGATGCGGTCGACGCTGGCGCCGTGGGGCGATTGCCAGTTGGCGGGCGGTTGCAACCCGCTGTCGGGACGCTGGGCGGGACTGCCGCAGGCGCTGAGCAACAGGCACACGGTCAATAAACTGAGGCGCGGTTTCATAGATCGATCATTCACTGGTAAGGGCCGTGACCGGGTCGAGCCGGGCAGCTTTGCGGGCCGGCATGAAGCCGAAGACAACGCCGGTGACAAGGGCGCAGCCAAAAGCGCCGAGCACCGCCAGCAACGAGAAGGCGACGGCAACGTCGCTGAGGATCAGCACGCCGCCGACGATCAGCGCCAAGCCAATCCCGGTGATCCCGCCGACCACCGAGAGCATCACCGCTTCGGTGAGGAACTGCCGCAGAATGTCGCGCTGGCGAGCGCCGGTGGCCATGCGAATGCCGATCTCGCGGGTGCGTTCGCGCACGGTCATGAGCATGATGTTCATCACGCCAATCCCGCCGACCAGCAGCGAAATCGCCGCAATCGAGCCGAGCATCAGCGACAGGGTATTTTGCGTGCGCGCTTCGGCCTGGATCATGGCGGCGTTGTTGGTCAGTTCGAAATCCTTTTTGCCGTTGTGCAGGCGCAGCATCAATTGCTCGATGGCGTGTTCGGCTTCCTTGACCTTGCGTGCATCCGCCGCGGCGATGGCGACGTATTCCGGATTGCGCGTGCCGAACAGCCGCACGCTGGCAGCGGAGTAGGGGATGGCGATGCGGTCGTCGCTGTCCTGATCGCCGGAGCTGGCGCCTTTTTCCTGGAGCACGCCGACCACCTGGAACGGCACGTTCTCGATCAGGATGTATTGGCCGATGGGGTTGAGCACATCCTTGAGCAGTTTGTCGCGAACCTTCTTGCCGATCACCGCCACCGCGCTGGCGTTGCGCTCATCGGCATCGGTGAAGTAGCTGCCCTCGACCACCGGCCAGTTGAAGATCGCCGGGAAGTTGGTGTCGTTGCCGCCGACGTAGCTCATGTGGTCGGCGTTGCCAAACCGCACACCAGCCTCCGCGCCGTTGACCGGCATGATCCGTTTGACCTGCGGCAGGCTGGCCAGCGCCGCCACGTCATCGAGGGTGATGATGCCCGGCGGCGTGCGCGGATTGGGTGCCGAGCCGCTGAGGTAAATGATGTTCGAACCGAAAGCGCCCATCTGCGCCATGACCTGACGCTTGCTGCCTTCGCCCACTGCGAGCATGACCACCACCGAAGCGACGCCGATGATGATCCCGAGCAGGGTCAGCGCGGTGCGGAAGCGGTTGATCCACATCACCCGCCATGCGGCGTGCAGAGCGTCCACCAGTTCGCCTTTCCAGGCCCCCGAGGCTTGTGCGCCCTCGGTCAGGCGTTTGCGCAGGTCGACCGCTTGCAGGGCGCCTGGGCTGGCTGTGGTCCGGGCGTCGGGACTGTCCTGGGCGCTGTCGCTGATGATCAGGCCGTCGCGGATCTCGATAATGCGCTTGGCCCGCGCTGCGACTTCGCGGTCGTGGGTGATCAGGATCACCACGTGGCCCTGGCTCGCCAGCTCGTCAAGCAACGCCATGACTTCTTTGCCGCTGTGGCTGTCGAGGGCGCCGGTGGGTTCGTCGGCGAGGATGATGTGGCCGCCGTTCATCAGTGCCCGGGCGATCGACACCCGCTGCTGCTGACCGCCTGACAATTGATGGGGGCGGTTGCCGGTGCGCGAGGCCAGGCCGAGGCGGTCGAGCAGGGCGGCAGCGCGGGCGTGGCGTTCGGCGGCGGGAGTGCCGGCGTAGATTGCCGGCATCTCGACGTTCTCCTGGGCCGAGCCGGACGGAATCAGGTGATAGCCCTGAAACACGAAACCGAAGGCTTCGCGCCGCAGCCAGGCCAACTCGTCGGTGTCGAGGTCGGCGACGTTTTCCCCGGCGAAACGGTATTCGCCGCAGGTGGGCCGGTCGAGGCAGCCGAGGATGTTCATCAGCGTCGATTTGCCGGAGCCGGACGCGCCGACAATCGCCACGAATTCCCCGGCGTGGATCGACAGGTCGATCCCGCGCAACACATGCACTTCAGGGGCGTCGCCACCGCCATAGGATTTGCGGATGTCCCGCAGGTCGATCAAGGGCGTCTGCATTTAGCCACCGCTGCCGTCGGCCGGGCCGATCAACAGGTGATCGCCTTCGTTCAAGCCTTCCAGCACCTGGACTTTCAAGCGGTCGCTGATGCCGGTGTGCACTTCGCGGGACTGGATGTCGCCATTGGCGGCAATCACCTGCGCGGTCTGCCGGTTCGCGGTGGCTGTGCCTTGCAGGGCGGCAACCGGTGCAGTGAGAACGTCTTTTGCCTGGCTGGCGACGAAGAATACCTGGGTGGTCATTTCCGCCATCAGTGCGTTGTCGGCGTTGTCGACATCCAGCAGCACGGTATAGAGCACCACGCGCGCGCTGCCGCTTTTGCTGGAACTGGCAGGACTGCCGCCGCCCTGGCTGGTCTGATCCAGGGGTTTGGGCGGTACCGGCAGGATTTGCCGCACGGTGCTGGTCCAGCGTCGATGGCCGCCGCTGAGGGTGGTGAAGTAGGCGGTCATGCCCGGTTTGACGTGGCCGATATCGGCTTCGGAAACTTCCGCCCACACGGTCATCGGCGACAGCTTGGCGATCCGCAGGATCAGCGGTGTCTGTTGTTGGGCGTTGAGGGTCTGGCCTTCGCGGGCATCGAGGGCAACCACGGTGCCGGCCATTGGCGCATAAATGCGGGTATAGCCGAGCTCGGCCTGATCGCTGCGCAGGCTGGCTTCGGCCTGACGGATCTGGGCCTGGAACATGTCGATGCGCGCCTGGGTGGCTTTCAGTTCGGCGCGGGCGGTCTGCACGTCTTCTTCGCGGGTGGCGCCGCCAGCGGCCAGGTTCTGCTGACGCTGGTATTTCTGCTGCGCGAGCTCGTGCTGGGCTTTCTGTTCCTGCAACTGGGCCTTGAGGTTTTCGATGGAGAAACGTCCGGCGTCGAGTTTGGCTTTCTGGGTGGACGGATCGATTTCCACCAGCAGTTGACCTTCCTTGACCACGTCGCCGACTTCCACGTGGATCTTGCGGATCTGCCCCGACGCCTGGGCGCCGACGTCCACATAACGCCGTGGTTGCAGGGTGCCCAGCGCGGTGACGCTGCTTTCGATATCGCCGCGGGTCACTTGCACGGTGGCGAACTTGTCCCGTCCGGGAGGCAGGATCTGCCAGGCGGCGTAGGCGACAACAGGGATCAGACAAAGGACTACGAGCAGGGCGCGTCGGGCGGGGCGGGGACGTTTCATGCAGGGTTCCGGCCAGTGGAAATCGGCCCGTCATTCAGAGGAGTGCGCAGGATCGGGCACCGTTGAACGCTGCCGCAGGGCGCGACAGACACGGGGAGCTGTCCTGTAAACGATGAAAGCGGAGCGGAATTTAAGCGGCGACACAGGTTGTTACAGCAATCTGTAGGTATAGCCGGACACTATTTGTCGGGCAACGACAAACACCACTTTAAATCTATATGAGAATTACTATAAATTACGCGCCTCAAGTTGCCACTATCTTGCTACTGCCTTGTGCGGCTCAGCAGAACGGTGTGCTCAAGGACAGAACCCGCATTCAGGCGGCCGGGAGTCATGTTGGAAAACTACTATCGAGAGCTGGTGTGTTTCCTGAACGCCAAGCTCGGCAACCGTCAGGTGGCCGAAGATGTGGTGCATGACGCTTATGTGCGGGTCCTGGAGCGTTCCAGCGATACGCCGATCGAACAACCCCGGGCCTTCCTTTATCGCACCGCGCTGAACCTGGTGATCGACGACCACCGGCGCAATGCCCTGCGTCAGGTCGAGTCGCTGGAAGTGCTCGACAGCGAAGAGCGCTATTTCACCCCGTCCCCCCACAGCACCCTCGATCATGGTCAACGTCTGGAGATGTTGCAGCGTGCGCTGGCCGAGCTTTCACCGCTGTGCCGCGAGAGCTTTCTGTTGCGCAAGATCGAAGGCCTGTCGCACCCCGAGATCGCCGAGCGCCTTGGCATTTCCAAGGCTCTGGTGGAAAAGCACATCGTCAACGCCATGAAACATTGCCGCGTGCGCATCAAGCAATGGGATGCCCATTGAGCCGTCGTCGTTAAATTTCATTTCACTGTCCTCGTTCCTACTCAACAGACGATCTGCTGTCCTGCTCCGGGCCGGCCGGTCACCCAAGCTCTTCCTCCGCGCTGTTCGGGGGTTCATCCAGAGGACACTGGAAATGACACAGGCAATTGCATCGCCCATCGTTCACGACCTGATCGGCGTCGGTTTCGGCCCTTCGAACCTGGCGCTGGCCATCGCTCTGCAAGAGCGCGGCCCGATCCAGGGCGAGCTGGATGTGCTGTTTCTCGACAAGCAACCCAACTACAGCTGGCACGGCAATACCCTGTCGACCCAGAGCGAGCTGCAGATTTCCTTCCTCAAGGATCTGGTGACCCTGCGCAACCCGACCAGCCCGTATTCGTTCGTCAACTACCTCAAGCACCACGGTCGTCTGGTGGACTTCATCAACCTCGGGACCTTCTACCCGTGCCGCATGGAGTACAACGACTACCTGCGCTGGGTGGCCGCGCAGTTCACCGAACAGAGCCGCTATGGCGAAGAAGTGCTGACCATCGAGCCGGTGCTGCACAACCATCAGGTTGAAGCGCTGCGGGTGATTTCCCGTGGTACGGACGGCCAGCAGTTCGTGCGCACCGCGCGTTCCGTTGTGGTCAGCGCCGGCGGCACGCCACGCATTCCCGAGGCGTTCAAGGCGCTGAAGGGCGACGGTCGGGTGTTCCACCACTCGCAGTACCTGGCGGAAATGGCCAAGCAGCCGTGCGTGAACAATCAGCCGATGAGCATCGCGATCATCGGTGGCGGGCAGAGCGCGGCGGAAGCCTTTATCGATCTGAACGATTCGTTCCCGTCGGTGCAGGTCGACATGATCCTGCGCGGCTCGGCCCTGAAACCGGCGGACGACAGCCCGTTCGTCAACGAAGTGTTCTCGCCGGAGTTCACTGATCTGATCTTCCAGCAGAAGAGCAGCGAGCGTGAGCGTCTGGTCAACGAGTACCACAACACCAACTACTCGGTGGTCGACATCGACCTGATCGAACGCATCTACGGCATCTTCTACCGCCAGAAGGTCTCCGGTGTTGCCCGTCATGCGTTCCGTACCCTGACCACCGTCGAGCAAGCCACCGCCACCGAACGCGGTATCGAACTGACTGTGCGCAACAACGCCACCGGCGAAGTCACCGTGCGTGTCTACGACGCGGTCGTGCTGGCCACCGGTTACGAGCGTCAGATGCACCGCAAACTGCTCGCGCCGCTGGAAGAGTACCTGGGCGACTTCGAAGTCGATCGCAACTACAAGCTGATCACCGACGAGCGCTGCAAGGCCGGTCTGTACATGCAGGGCTTCTGCCAGGCCAGCCATGGTCTGAGCGATACGCTGTTGTCGATCCTGCCGATCCGTGCGGACGAGATTGCCGGCTCGCTGTATGAGCATGGCAAGAACCGTGGGCACAGCCGTTCGATGGCGGATCTGTTGCTGGCGACTGCCAGCTAAGTATCCTTTCAGCCTCCACACTGATCGTTCCCACGCTCTGCGTGGGAATGCCTCAAGGGACGCTCCGCGTTCCAATGGGGCGCAGAGCGTCCCCGGTTGCATTCCCACGCAGAGCGTGGGAACGATCTCGGCGATCTCGGGGGCAATCCTGAACCCTTCCTGAACACCCGACACATTCCCCGACGCACTTCCTTTTCCGGGTTTACTCTCCAGATATCGGGGCGTAAGCTTCGCGCGTTTTCATCAATAGCGGAGACCCACAGTGGGTACTTGTTCGAGTGACAGTTGTCGGCCGGTCCTTGTAACCGGCGGATTCTCGGCAAGATAACGCGCATTCCTTTGTGCCGTTGTCTCGCCGAACAGCGAGCAGCGGCATCCCGATCATGACCGGTCCCGGTCATGTCCCGACGTCCTTCTCATCGACACTGAAAAGCCTGTGAAGTCGACTTCATCGTCGTCATTGCAGCCTATCGACACGCCTGTCTTTCTGACCGGCGCGCCACGCCTTGCCGTGCCGGTTTTGCGGTGCCCAGGACGAGGACGTACCTGCTCGACGGTTTCCCGGCTGACCATAGGGGCAACAGCCATGAAACTTACGCTCAAGGAATTTTTCGCAGGCTTCCTGCGGACCCGTCACATCGCCCGGCACTTCCGTCGCCTGGCCTTGCTGGAAACCCTCGGCGACACCACGGTCAGCCGTGAAGTGCCGCCCACTCTGGCCAATACACTGGTGGACGCCGCCCATTGCGACAGCGGCGTGCTGCTGACCAACCTCGGCACCCACACCGACGGCCTGACCGATTTCGAAGTCGATGTGCTGCGTGCGCAGCATGGCCTCAACGAAGTCGAACACGAGCAACCGCTGCCGTGGTGGACCCACCTGTGGCATTGCTACAAAAACCCTTTCAATCTGCTGCTGACCCTGTTGGCGGTGATCTCGTGGCTGACCGAAGACCTCAAGGCCGCCATCGTGATTTTCTCGATGGTGGTGCTGTCGACGCTGCTGCGCTTCTGGCAGGAAAGCAAATCCAATCAGGCGGCCGATGCGCTCAAAGCGATGGTCAGCAACACTGCAACCGTGCTGCGCCGGGATGCGCCGCGTGCTGAACTGCCGATCAAACAGCTGGTGCCCGGCGATCTGATCGTGCTGTCGGCCGGCGACATGATTCCTGCCGATTGTCGGGTGCTCAGCGCCAAGGACCTGTTCGTCAGCCAGGCAGCGATGACCGGTGAATCGATGCCGGTAGAGAAATTCCCGCGTCAGGCCGATCGCGATACGCGCAATCCGCTGGAGCTCGACAACATTCTGTTCATGGGCACCAACGTGGTGTCCGGCACGGCGGTGGCGGTGATTCTCACCACCGGCAACAGCACCTATTTCGGTGCGCTGGCGCAGCGGGTCGGGGCGACTGATCGCGCGGTGACTTCGTTTCAGCAAGGCGTGAACAAAGTCAGCTGGCTGCTGATCCGCTTCATGTTCGTGATGGCGCCACTGGTGTTGTTCATCAACGGTTTCACCAAGGGCGACTGGACCGAAGCACTGTTGTTCGCGCTGTCGATTGCCGTGGGCCTGACCCCGGAAATGCTGCCGATGATCGTCACCTCGACCCTGGCCAAAGGCGCGGTGTTTCTGTCGCGCAAGAAAGTCATCGTCAAACGCCTGGACGCGATCCAGAACTTCGGCGCCATGGACGTGCTGTGCACCGACAAGACCGGCACCCTGACCCAGGACAAAATTTTCCTGGCACGCAACGTCGACGTCTGGGGCGAAGACTCCGATGACGTGCTGGAAATGGCCTACCTCAACAGCTACTACCAGACCGGCCTGAAAAACCTGCTGGATGTGGCGGTGCTGGAGCACGTGGAAATCCACCGTGAGCTGAAGGTCGGCACGGCGTTTCGCAAGGTCGATGAAATCCCGTTCGACTTCAACCGCCGGCGCATGTCGGTGGTGGTCGAAGGGCGCGGTCAGCCGCATCAACTGATCTGCAAGGGTGCGGTGGAAGAGGTTCTGTCGGTGTGCAGCCGGGTTCGTCACGGTGAAGTGGACGAAGCCTTGAGCGATGAATTGCTGGCGAAAATCCGTCAGGTCACAGCAGCATTCAACGCTGAAGGCCTGCGCGTGGTAGCGGTGGCGGCCCGCTCGATGCCGCAAGGGCGCGACACTTACAGCCTGAGCGACGAGCAGGAGCTGACGCTGATCGGTTACGTGGCGTTTCTCGATCCACCCAAGGAAAGCACCGCGCCGGCGCTCAAGGCCCTGGCCGAACACGGCGTGGCCGTGAAAGTGCTGACCGGCGACAACGAACTGGTGACCGCCAAGATCTGCCGCGAAGTGGGCCTGGCCCAGCAAGGCCTGCTGATGGGCAATGACATCGAACGCATGAGCGATGCTGAACTTGCGGTGGCGGTGGAAACCACCAACGTGTTCGCCAGGCTGACGCCGTCGCACAAGGAGCGCATCGTGCGCATCCTCAAGGGCAACGGTCATGTGGTCGGGTTCATGGGTGACGGCATCAACGACGCGCCGGCGCTGCGCACCGCAGACATCGGGATCTCCGTGGACAGCGCGGTGGACATCGCCAAGGAAGCGGCCGACATCATCCTGCTGGAGAAGAGCCTGATGGTGCTGGAGGAGGGCGTGCTGGAAGGGCGCCGGACCTTCGCCAACATGCTCAAGTACATCAAGATGACCGCCAGCTCGAACTTCGGCAACGTGTTCTCGGTGCTGGTGGCCAGTGCGTTCATTCCGTTTCTGCCGATGCTGCCGATGCACCTGCTGGTGCAGAACCTGTTGTATGACATTTCGCAGATCGCGATCCCGTTCGACAACGTTGACGACGAAATGCTGAAACAGCCGCAGCGCTGGCAGCCGGGTGATGTGGGGCGCTTCATGCTGTTCTTCGGCCCGATCAGCTCGATCTTCGACATCACAACGTTCGCCTTGATGTGGTACGTGTTCGATGCCAACACCCCGGATCACCAGACTCTGTTCCAGTCCGGCTGGTTCGTCGTGGGACTGCTGACCCAGACGCTGATCGTGCACATGATCCGCACGCCGAAGATTCCGTTCCTGCAAAGCCGTGCGGCCATGCCGTTGCTGGTGATGACCGCAATCATCATGGCCGTGGGCATCTTCCTGCCGATGGGACCGCTGGCGCACTACTTCAAATTGCAGGCGCTGCCGTCAATGTACTTCGTGTTCCTGCCGGTGATCCTGCTGGCGTACATGGCACTGACTCAGGCCGTGAAAGGCTTCTACATCCGCCGGTTCGGCTGGCAGTAACAGGCAAGTTTCCCCCCTTGTGGGAGCAAGGGGGGCGGTTTCAAGGAGTTCAACATGCAAGCCATCAACAATCTCAACCTCACCTCATTGCTCGACACCCTGGTCAGTCTCAGCGCGGCCTTCATCCTCGGCGGCCTGATCGGCTTCGAACGCCAGTACCGGCAACGCACGGCGGGTTTGCGCACCAACGTGCTGGTGGCGGTCGGTGCGGCGATTTTCGTCGACATGGCCAACCGTCTGGCCGGTGCCGAAGGTGCGGTGCGGGTGGTCGCCTACGTGGTGTCCGGTATCGGCTTTCTCGGTGCCGGGGTGATCATGCGCGAAGAGGGCAACGTGCGCGGCCTCAACACCGCCGCCACACTCTGGACCTCGGCAGCGGTCGGCGCCTGTGCCGGCGCCGACCTGCTGGCCGAAGCGGTGCTGGGCACCTTGTTCGTGCTCGCCGCCAACACCTTGCTGCGGCCGATCGTCAACAACATCAACCGTCAGCCGCTCGATGTGGTTTCGGCAGAAGTCACCAACATCGTTTACGTCATCGCCCGGCGTTCGCAGCAGAAAGCCGTGTTTGCGCTGCTTGAAGCCGAGCTGGAACGCAGCAATTACCCGGCCAGTGATGTCGATGTGCACGCTTTCGGAGCCGATGAAATCGAGATCGAAGCCACTCTGGCGACGACTTCGGTGGACGGTGATGAGCTGGATGCGCTGGTAGCGCGTATCTCGACCTCGGCGCTGGTGGTGCAGGCGTTCTGGAGTCCGAGTACCACGGAGTAACTTTTTTGTCCGGATGAGTGACATCTTTTTTCGGAAAAGTCCTACAGAGCAAGCCTCGGCGCTTGGGTAGTCTTGCCGCCACTTGAAGCGACTACCCGGACTTTCACGTTGACCGACAAAACCCTGCGCATCCTGATCGCCGACTTGCAGCACTTTCACCGGATGAAGATCGAGCGCCTGTTCAATGGGCTCGATTACTACCGCATTGCCCCGGTGCAAAACCTTGCCGAACTGCTGACGCTGGTCGATTACGGCTGTGAGCCATTCGATGTCCTGGTGATCAATGCCGAACTGGCGGGCGGGATAGCGGATCTTCGTGGTTTCCTGTTTGATCATCCGCAAGTCCGGCGGGCGCTGGTCTACGGTGAACCGGCGGACGCCTCAGGGGTTCCCGAGCACTTTGGCGCAAAGATCATCACCAGTCCTGCGCCTCTGCCTTCAATCCGCGCGATCGAGCAGTTGATGACTTCGGTCGAGGCTTCGTTTGGGCCCTCATCGCGTGCTCAATCACAGATCGCTCTATCGAACAACTGTCAGATCTGACAGGTGATCCAGCGTTCACACCGTGCAACAGTTGTAGCGCGGCTACCAATAGTCCCGTTCATGCAAGATCGGCGGCGTCATGGCATGTATTCGCCTCGGGAGTGGTCATGGGTTCAGCATTGATCGTCGATGATCATCCGGTGGTGGTGGGTGCCCTTCGCCTGGTTCTGGAGTCGGCGGGTTACCAACCGATTCATGTGACTACCAGCGGTGTCGATGTGGTGCCAATGCTCCGGGAGCACGCGCCGGAACTGGTCGTGCTCGACCTGAAGCTCAACGGATTCGGTGGTCTTGAGGTGTTGGCGCGCATCAGGGCCGTCGGGCTGGTCTGCAAGGTGGTGATTTTCACCTCGGCCGATCCTGAACACTATCTGATGCGCTGCCGACGTGCGGGGGCGATGGCTTTTGTCGCCAAGTCCGCCTCGATGCAGCATTTGCAAAATGCAATCAAGGCCGTGCGGTCGGGTTACACCTACTTCCCCGAAATGCCTGCGGTCAATACCGGGCAAACCGAAGCGCATCGCGATGAGCGAGAGCTGATCGCACTTCTGTCCACCCGTGAAATGGAGATCATGCTCAAGCTGGCCAGAGGCGAGTCCAACAAGCACATTGCTCTGGCGATGAACCTCAGTCACAAAACCATCAGTACCTACAAGACCCGCTTGATGCAGAAACTCGGAGTGACCTCGCTGGTGGTGTTGCGAGAGTTCGTCAAACGCAACGGCCTGTTTTGATCGGTTGCCCCATGATAGGTCGTCTGCGGGTTGTGCTTCTGTCGATACTGTTGCTTGCAAGCGCAGTGCACGCCTCCGAGGCGCAAAGGCTGGAAATCGTCTCCCGCACCCGTCTGGAGGGGGTGCAGATTCGTCTGGATGAGCAGGACAGACAGTGGCTGAGCGCGCACCGGGTATTGCGCATCGGTGCCTCCTGGCCGGATTACCCGCCCTTTGAACTGACCCGCAAACGCCATGAACTGGAAGGTCTCACGGCCGATTACGCCGACGCGATCGCCCAGATACTTAACATTGCCGTCGAGGTCTGGTGCTATCCCGACCGCGAAAGCGCCATGGCCGCGCTCAAGGCCGGGGATCTTGACCTGCTGGGCACGTCGAACAACTTCGAAATCGCCGATCCCCAACTGATGCTGTCGCGCGCCTATGCCGAGGATCAGCCGATGTGGCTGACCCGGCTCAATGAGGCGTTGCCGAGTGATCTCAACGGCAAACGCATCGCCATGGTGGACGACTATCTGCCCGCTTCGACCATCGAAGAGGCTTACCCGCAAGCTTCCCTGCAGCGCTATCGATCGATCCTCGATGCCCTCGGCGCCGTCGCGTTTGGCCGGGATGATCTGTACCTCGGCGATTTCATCAGCGCCAGCTACCTGATCAACACCCATTTTCAAAACGACCTGCAACTGGCCGGGCCCTCGGGCCTGGACGCCAACCCCTTCGGTTTTGCCCTGACCCGCAGCAACAACCGCTTGAAACGTCTGGTCGACAAAGCCCTGCTGGCGATTCCCATGGAGCAGCGGCTGGCGATGGAGTTGCGCTGGAGTGCCGGGCGCGCCGACAGGGCGGCGCAGTCGCGGGTAAGCCTGAGCGACAGCGAGCAACAATGGCTGGATCAGCATCCGGTAGTGCGGGTCGGTGCTGTCGATGACTTTGCGCCACTCGCGTTCTTTGACGCCGACGGTCGCTTCAGTGGGCTGGCGGCCCAACTGCTCAACCTGATCAGTCAGCGCAGCGGGCTGACGTTCGAGGTGGTGCGCGGTCAGTCTCTTGATCGTCAGGTCGAACAACTCAGAAGCGGAAAACTGGACCTGTTGTCTGTGATGACACTGAGCCGCGAGCGCGAAACAGAAATGCTGTTCACCCGGTCGTACGTCAACAGCCCCTTTGTGCTGATTGCCGATTCGAAGGCACAGGGGCCGCGTAGCCTGGACGACATGACGGGCAAGCGTGTGGCGCTTTATCGCGGCGATCCGTTGCGTGATTACCTGCTGGAGCATGTGCCGCAGATCAACCTGATCGAGTTGCCGAGTCCGGCCGATGGCACACGGGCGCTGCTCGACGGGCGGGCTGATGCGACATTGAGTTCGTTGTTGGTGGCGCGCTACCAGATCGATCACCAGTACCGCGATCGCTTGCGGATTGTCTCCACGCTGGGCGATCAGCCGGCCCGGGTTGCCATGGCCACGGCGCTCGACTCGCCTCAGTTGCAATCGATTCTGAACAAGGCACTGCTGAGCATCGCGCCGCAGGAAATCGACGGTCTGGTCGCACGCTGGAGTCGTAACGTGGTGCTGCAAGACAGCTATTGGCAGCGTCATCGCGAGCAAATATTGCGCGGGTTTGCCGTTGCTGCCGGGTTGCTGTTGCTGGCATTGGGCTGGATCGGTTTTCAGCGTCGGCAGATCCGCCAGCGTCAGCAATGGCTAAGTCAGTTGCAGGAGGCCAAGGAGGCGGCCGACGAAGCCAATCGTGCCAAAAGTACGTTTCTGGCGACCATGAGTCATGAAATCCGCACACCGATGAATGCCCTGACCGGCATGCTCGAACTGGCGCTCAAACGTGCCGATGAAGGCGTGACCGATCGCCAGGCTATCGAAGTCGCGTCCACTGCCGGGCAGCAATTGCTGGCATTGATCGGCGACATTCTCGACATCGCACGCATCGAGTCCGGGCATTTGTCACTGGCCCCCGAGCGCGCCAATCTGCGCGAAGTGGTCGTGTCGGTGTGTCGGATTTTCGAGGGTCTGGCCCGGCAGAAACAATTGTTGTGGCATGTCGAACTGGATGAGCTCAGCAACGTCGAGGTGATGCTCGATCCCCTGCGTTTCAAGCAAGTGCTGTCGAACCTGTTGAGCAATGCCATCAAATTCACCGACAACGGCGAGGTGAGCCTGCGCTTGCGCGTGTTTTCAGAACGGGACGGGCTGATTGAAGTGGGCGTGATCATCGAAGACAGTGGGCGGGGGATCAGCATTGAGGATCAGCAGCGACTGTTCAATCCGTTTGTACAGGTCGGCGATCATCAGTCCGTGGCGCATGGCGGTTCAGGTCTGGGGTTGGTGATCAGTCGCAACCTGTGCCGGATGATGGGCGGTGATTTGTGGATGAGCAGCGAGTTGAACCGCGGCACTCAGCTCATGCTGCGCCTGGAGCTGCCTGTGCTGGCGCCACTCGGGCAAGAAGCTGCACCGCCACCAGTGGCGACGACGGTGAAGTCGCTGAACGTGCTGGTCGTGGATGACCATCCGGTGAATCGCCTGTTGTTGTGTCGGCAGTTGAGTGAACTGGGGCATCGCGCCGTCGACTCCGGTGGCGGTGAAGAGGGGCTGGTGCTGTGGCGCAGGCAATCCTTCGATGCGCTGATCACCGATATCAACATGCACGGGCTCAACGGTTACGAGCTGGCGCGAGCAGTGCGCCAGGAAGAAGCCGCGACGGGCAGGGCGCCCTGCCTGATCCTCGGCTTTACCGCCAATGCACAGATGGAAGAAAAGCAGCGATGCCGGGCGGCCGGGATGGACGATTGCCTGTTCAAACCGGTGCTGCTGCACGAATTGAACCAGGCCCTGATAGCCGCCGTACCGGAGGGCGCGCAGGCGGCCAGCGTGGACGATTCGGCAGTGGCCGAGTTCGACCTGAGTGCGCTGTTGCAACTGGCAGGCGCCGACAATCCACTGATCGAACAGTTGCGTGGGGAAGTGCTGAGCAGCTTGCGCATCGACCTGCAGCGTCTGGACGAATCAGGCCGACACGGTGATCGCGCGGGATTGCGGGATCTGGCGCATCACGTCACGGGCGGGGCACACATGATCGGTGCCGAGCGCGTGATCTCGGCGTGTCGAGGACTTGAGCAAGCCTGCCATGACGATCAATCCGACGCGGCATTGACGGCCGCCATCGATTTGCTGCGCGTGGCCATGCAAGACCTCGCGCAGCAGCTTCAGGCCTGACCGGTCAGTCCCACTGCGGCGCGATGCCTGTGGGGCTGGTCAGGCGATGGCTGCGATCCAGTGTGGCGATCAGCGCCATGTCGGCGTCGCTCAGGGTCAACGCCGTGGCGCCCAGGTTGCCTTGCAGGTTGGTGCGTTTGGTCGACGACGGAATCACCGCGTATCCCGACTGCATCGCCCACGCCAGGGTGACCTGAGCCGGAGTGGCTAGCAGGCGCTCGGCGATCTGTACGATCAGCGGATCCTTCAGCACTTCACCATAGGCCAGGGTCATGTACGACGTGATCTGAATGCCCTGACTCCGGGCGAATTCCACGACCTTGCGGTTTTGCAGGTACGGGTGCAGTTCGATCTGGTTGGTGGCGATGTTCTGCGCACCGACCGCAGCAATTGCCTGTTTCATCAGGTCGATGGTGAAGTTGGACACGCCGATCTGCCGGGTCAGACCCAGGCGCTTTGCTTCCAGCAGGGCGCCCATGAATTCCTCGACCGATACCTGATCTTCCGGCGACGGCCAGTGGATCAGCGTCAGGTCGAGGTAGTCGGTCTGCAACTTTTGCAGGCTCTCCTTGAGGCTTTCAATCAGGCGGTCTTTGGCGAAGTTGGCGATCCAGATCTTGCTGGTGATGAACAGTTCGTCGCGGGCGATGCCGCTGGCAGCGATGGCCTCGCCCACGTCGGCTTCGTTTTCGTAGATCTGTGCGGTGTCGATGACCCGGTAACCGAGCTCAAGGGCAGTGCTCACCGAATCGATGACCACCTGACCTTGCAGACGAAACGTACCAAGACCGAAAGCGGGAACAGACATGCAGGACTCCAGGGGTTGCAGTGGGAATGAGCAGGAGTATCCGCGTCTGATTCCTTGGGAAAAACCGCTGTCGGCACAAAGTACTGTTGACTGAAAGTCACGAATCACCACGCTTGCTCATCGTTCCATTAATAGAACGATGAGGACGGTTTTGGCCGACTAGTGCTAAATACGTAGCGAATTTATGATCGGCCCCCACGATCAACCTGATGACGGAGTCCACCATGAAAAACCTTATCGGTATCTACACCAGCCCTCGCGGCCACTGGGTCGGCGATGGGTTTCCGGTGCGTACCCTGTTTTCCTACGACAACCTGGGCAAGCACATCAGCCCGTTCCTGCTGCTGGATCACGCCGGGCCTGCGCAATTCACCCCGACCACCGAACGTCGTGGCGTGGGCCAGCATCCGCACCGTGGCTTCGAGACCGTCACCATCGTGTACGAAGGCGAAGTGCAGCACCGCGACTCCACCGGCAGTGGCGGCACCATTGGCCCGGGCGATGTGCAGTGGATGACCGCGGCTTCGGGAATCCTGCATGAAGAATTCCATTCGGAAAATTTCGCCAGAACCGGCGGCAACCTGGAAATGGTGCAGCTGTGGGTGAATCTGCCAGCCAAGGACAAAATGGCCGCGCCGGGTTACCAGACCATTCTGGACAGTGATATCCCGCAAATCGCGCTCAAGGACGGCGCCGGCAGCCTGCGCCTGATCGCCGGCGAGTTCGACGGTCAGAAGGGCCCGTCCCGCACGTTCACGCCTATCGATGTGTGGGATCTGCGACTGAACACCGGCAAGTTGCTTTCGCTGGATCTGCACGAAGGCCGTAACACGGCGTTGGTGGTGTTGAAGGGGTCGGTCCGGATCAACGGTGTGGAGTCGATGCGCGAAGGGCAACTGGCGCTGTTTGAACGTGATGGCAAGCGAATCACCCTCGAAGCCAGCCAGGACGCGGTGGTGTTGCTGCTCAGTGGCGAGCCGATTGACGAGCCGATCGTCGGCCACGGCCCGTTCGTGATGAACACCGAGCAGGAAATCCACCAGGCTTTTGCCGACTTCCAGTCCGGCCGCTTCGGCCAGATGCACGGCTGAAAATCCCGGCAGGCGCCACGCGCGCCTGCCGGTTTTTTTCGCGCGTGCGCAGTGGCACTCATCCGGCCAAATCAATTACTCCTACACTGAGCCCAATCTGTGCGATCTTCTCGCGATTGGCCCCTGTCGGAGTTGTTTGATGCTGTCTCTGCTCACCGATCATCCGTTGTTTTGCGCCTTGATCCTGATCCTGATCGATCTCGGTCTGTGGCGTCTGATCAGCTCCCACGGCAGTGCGTGGAAACTGTTGGTACGGGTGCTGATCTTTGCTCTATTCAGCTTTCTGCTGTTCAACGAAGGGCTCAACCCGATGGAGCCTGCGCCGTGGGCCGACAACGTGCCGTTGCACCTGGCGGCGACCGGGTTGCAGATCGGCTGGTGGCTGTTCGGCGCGCGCACCCTGACGGTGTTGATCGGCGCGGTGATGATGCAGCGGGTCGGGCACACCGGGCGGCTGTTGCAGGATCTGCTGGGTGCGGTGATCTTCCTGATTGCGATCATCGCGGCGCTGGCCTACGTGCTGGACCTGCCGGTCAAAGGCGTACTGGCGACGTCCGGGGCGTTGGCGATCATCGTCGGTCTGGCGTTGCAGAGCACCTTGAGCGACGTGTTTTCCGGGATCGTGCTCAACACCACCAAGCCTTATCAACTGGATGACTGGATTTCCATCGACGGTACGGAAGGGCGGGTCACCGACATCGACTGGCGCGCCACGCGCCTGCAAACCAGTCAGGGCAGCATGGCGGTGATTCCCAACTCGCTGGCGGCCAAGGCCAAGATCATCAACTTCAGCCGGCCGAGCAATATGTTCGGGGTTGCCGTCAGCGTGCAGGTCAGCCCCCATGCGCGGCCCAGCTCGGTGATCGATGCCCTGGAACGGGCGATGCAGGGCTGTCGCCAATTGCTGGAGAGCCCCGCGCCGAGTGTCGCGCTGAAGAGCTCCAGCAGTGCCGGCACCGAATATGAAATCAGCGGGTTTGTCGCCTCGATGAGCGAAAAACGTATGGTGCGCAATCAGCTGTTTGATCTGGCGTACCGGCACCTGCAGGCGTCCGGGGTCAATCTGCTGTCGAGCGTTGAGCCGGGCGTGTCGAGCAATCTCTCGCGGCCACGGGCGTTGCTCGACAGCTCGCCGATTTTCTCTACGCTTCGTCAGGAAGAGAAAGAAACCTTCAGCCAGAACATGACCCTGCAAACTTTCCGTGCCGGCGAGGTGATTCTTGCGGGCGGCGAGGTCAGTGATCACCTGTTCATCATCGAATCCGGTGTGGTCTCGGTGACGCTCAAACGCCACGGCACGCCGTTCGAGTCCGGACGGATGGGACCGGGCGAAGTGATCGGCGAAGCGGGAATACTGTCCGATACGTCATTGCCGGCCGACTTCTCCGCCAAGACCTTCTGTGCGCTGTATCGCATCGAGAAGTCTTATCTCAAACCCTGTCTGGACGCCCGTCACGACATCAACGACGCGATGAAGGCGCTGCTCGATTTCCGCCTGCACAAGGCGCAATCACTGACGGAAGAAACACCGGTGACAGTGCCGAAAAAAGGTTTCCTGCAATGGTTGCGCAACCGCGTGTAAACGGAGGATCCAACGCAACCGTCGCGGTGCGCCTGGTGTCACAGTTTTTATCGGTCAATGGCAGGAACCCGGACGATGAAAAAAATGCGCATTGCCACGTTCAACGTCAACGGCCTGCGGGCCCGTCTGCCGAATCTGCTGGAGTGGCTGAGGCGCGAGCAGCCGGACATCGTCTGTTTGCAGGAACTGAAGCTGGTGGACAGCGCGTTTCCTGCCGCCGATCTGGAGGCCGCCGGTTACGGCGCCATCTGGCACGGTCAGGCGTCATGGAACGGCGTGGCAATTCTTGCCCGCGATGCGCAACCGCTGGAGAGCCGGCGCGGTCTGCCCGGCGATCCCGACGATAAACACAGCCGCTACCTCGAAGCGGCGGTGCACGGGGTGTTGGTGGGGTGCCTGTACCTGCCCAATGGCAATCCGCAACCGGGGCCGAAGTTCGACTACAAGCTGGCCTGGTTCGAGCGCCTGATCAATTACGCCCGGGATCTGCAAAGCAGCGATCACCCGGTGGTGCTGGCCGGCGATTACAACGTGGTGCCCACGGATCTGGATATCTACAACACTCGATCCTGGCTCAAGGATGCGTTGTTGCAACCGCAAAGCCGCGAGTGCTACCAGCGATTGCTGGATCAGGGCTGGACGGATTCGTTGCGGCATCTTTATCCCGAAGATCGGCTGTATACCTTCTGGGATTATTTCCGCCAGCACTGGCAGAAGAACTCCGGGCTGCGGATCGACCATCTGCTGCTCAATCCCAAGCTGAGCCCTTATCTGCATGAGGCCGGTGTGGATGCCTGGGTGCGCAACGAACCGCATGCCAGCGACCACGCGCCGACGTGGATTCGCATCGACTCCCGTAAACGACGCTAAAAAGGTGATTGGTTAATTCAATTGTCGATTCGATGCCCGGATCCCGTATACATGGCGACCATCGGCGGAACGATCCGCGCCCATGCAAAAGGACCCGGCAATGAGCGAGCCACGCCTGACGAATCTGAAACAGTACCTGCAACGCCTGGGATTCGATGCGCCTCCGGCACCGACCCTTGAAACCCTGCGCCTGTTGCAATTGCGCCATACCGGCGCCTTTCCTTTCGAAAACCTGTCGACGCTCAGTGGTGAACCCGTTCTGATCGATCTGCCCTCCATCGAACGCAAGGTCTTTAACGATGCCCGTGGCGGCTACTGCTACGAGCTGAACAATCTGTTTCTGGCGCTGTTGCTGGAACTGGGGTTCGAGGCGCGGGGCATCAGTGGACGTGTGGTCATTAATCGGCCCGAAGGCAGCTGGACGGAGCGCACCCATCGCTTGAGTCTGGTGACCCTCGACGGCGTGCGCTACATCACCGATGTCGGCTTCGGCGGCATGGTGCCGACCGCACCGCTGGTGCTGGATACCGACGCTGAGCAATCCACGCCGCACGAACCGTATCGCATCGAAGTGCAGGCCGATGGCTACATGCTGCGGGCCAGGGTCGCTGGCGAATGGCGGCCGATGTACCTGTTTGACCTGCAACGCCAGGAAGACATCGATTACACCCTCGGCAACTGGTATGTCTCGACTCACCCGGACTCGCCATTCGCCCAGCGCCTGATGGTCGCGCGGACCGGCGACGGCTGGCGACGTACGCTGAACAACGGCAGTTTCGCGATCCACCGCATGGGCGCCGAGAGCGAGCGGCGTGAGGTAACGGATATCGATGAGCTGATCGAACTGCTGGAACGGGAGTTCGGCCTGCGCTTGCCGCACCAGCCCGGTGCACGTCTGGCGCTGGCGCGCTTGATTCAGCCAGTCTGAAACCTAAGGTTTTGCCTCCGGCTCGAGCACCCGCCGGATCTCGTTCACCGCTGCCGACAGTTTTTTCTCGAGGCTCTTGAGGTCGGTGGCGCTGAATTGCCCGATTGAATGTTCGAGTTCCTCAGTGGCGCCACGGCTGTCGAGCAACGCGCGGCGCAGGGTGTTGTTGATTACCGTCTGATAGCCATAGCCCTCGCTCTCAGCGACCTCGCGCGCGGCTTCGATCACTGCGTCATCGAGCATGATGGTGATGCGGGTTTTGCCCTTGGTGGGCGCGATGGCGCCGCGTTTACCTTGGCTGAAATCGTACTCATCCTTCATTGATCACCTCTGCGCAAAGTTGCCCTCGCTTGCTGGGCTCGAATGCGTTGGCAGCATTCTTGCTTTTGTCGAACTGAATCTTGAATGACTTCATTATGCATACTTTATATGTATAAAAAAGGATGCGGCCGCGCCGTCGGTCGCCATGAACACTTCAGCCTGGGCGGATAAAACGTGGACTCGAATGAGGATGTGTTGCCGGATTTGTGGGGGATGAAAGCAGCGGGATAGAAGGTTGGGTGGCTAGCTAACCATTATGTGACTGATAAGTTGTATACAAGTCTATGGACATTTGTCCTGACTCTTGCATACAGTGTGCGCATAACAAAAACCAGGGAACTCCCCCACCATGAAAACGCCCCATGTTTCACACCAACGGCCCGAGGACGAGAATCTCGGGGTCGGCGCGAATATGGCTTACGGCCTGCAACACGTTCTGACCATGTATGGCGGTATCGTCGCGGTGCCATTGATCATCGGTCAGGCCGCCGGGCTTTCGCCTGCGGACATTGGTCTGTTGATTGCTGCTTCATTGTTTGCGGGGGGGCTGGCCACGTTGCTGCAAACCCTGGGTTTACCGTTTTTCGGCTGTCAGTTGCCGCTGGTGCAGGGCGTGTCGTTCTCCGGCGTTGCCACTATGGTGGCGATTGTCAGCAGTGGCGGGGAGGGCGGCTTCCAGTCGGTGCTTGGCGCGGTGATTGCGGCGTCGCTGATTGGCTTGCTGATCACGCCGGTGTTTTCACGAATCACCAAGTTTTTCCCGCCGCTGGTCACGGGCATCGTGATCACCACCATCGGTCTGACGCTGATGCCGGTGGCTGCACGTTGGGCCATGGGCGGCAACAGTCACGCGCCTGACTTCGGCAGCATGCAGAACATCGGTCTGGCGGCGGTCACGCTGGTGCTGGTGTTGCTGCTGAGCAAAGTCGGCAGCTCCACTATCTCGCGTCTGTCGATCCTGTTGGCCATGGTGATCGGCACGGTGCTGGCGGTGTTCCTCGGCATGGCGGACTTCTCCAACGTCACCCAGGGCCCGATGTTCGGCTTCCCGACACCTTTCCATTTCGGCATGCCGACCTTCCACTTCGCTGCAATCCTGTCGATGTGCATTGTGGTCATGGTGACTCTGGTGGAAACCTCGGCGGACATCCTGGCAGTCGGTGAAATCATCGGCACCAAGGTCGACTCCAAGCGTCTGGGCAACGGCCTGCGGGCGGACATGCTGTCGAGCATGTTTGCGCCGATCTTCGGCTCGTTCACCCAGAGCGCCTTCGCCCAGAACGTCGGGCTGGTGGCGGTGACCGGGATCAAGAGCCGTTATGTGGTGGCCACCGGCGGTATCTTCCTGGTGATCCTCGGCCTGCTGCCGTTCATGGGCCGGGTCATCGCGGCAGTACCGACTTCGGTGCTCGGCGGCGCCGGTATCGTGCTGTTCGGCACGGTGGCGGCTAGTGGCATCCGCACGTTGTCCAAGGTTGATTACCGCAACAACGTCAACCTGATCATCGTTGCCACCTCGATCGGCTTCGGCATGATCCCGATTGCCGCGCCGAACTTCTACGATCACTTCCCGAGCTGGTTCGCGACCATTTTCCATTCGGGCATCAGCTCGTCGGCGATCATGGCAATTCTGCTGAACCTGGCGTTCAACCACTTCACGGCGGGCAACTCGGATCAGCAGTCGGTGTTTGCGGCGGCAGAAGAGCGGACCCTGCGTTATCGCGATCTGGCAGCGCTGCGTGAAGGCGACTACTTCAGCGACGGCAAGCTGCATGACTGCGATGGCAATGAAGTGCCGGTGATCGATCCGGATTCGGATCACGTTCATGGCGCGCCAAAGGTACACGCCAAGAGCAGCGAGCACGTCTGACAGCTGTTGCTGAATAGAAAAGGGCCGACTTTTTCAATGCCGACAAAAAAGCCCCTGAATCTTTCGATTCAGGGGCTCTGTATTTGGCTCCACAACCTGGACTCGAACCAGGGACCCAGTGATTAACAGTCACTTGCTCTACCAACTGAGCTATTGCGGAATTGGTGCGTATGTTACTGATTTAAAAAGACTAGTCAAGCATCGGCGTGATTTTTTTACCGAACGGCTTTCAGCCACCGAAGGTAAAGGTCCCCATCAGCAGTTTTGCGTACAACGCCGTGGCCGCCAGTTGCACGAGCCACAAGGCCAGTCCGCCGAGAAACACCCCGGCCGCCACTTGCAGCACCAGGCTCTTTTCGCGTTTGCCCGAGGTGCGGGGTGGATAGTAGTCCAGCTCATCGCGGTCGGCGCGCAGGTCATCGTTTTTCATGTCGGCTCTCTGAAATATCGTCTGTGTGCAGTCTAGAGGGTGTAGCGGCATTTCTTCAGACAAATAAAAAACGGGAAGCCCGAAGGCTTCCCGTTTTCAGTGCGGCGCCGGATCAGATGACCTGAACGATGGCGTCTGTTACGGCTTCGATGTTGCTCTGGTTCAGCGCGGCCACGCAGATGCGGCCGGTGTCCAGGGCGTAGATGCCGAACTCGTTGCGCAGGCGGTGAACCTGTTCGGTGGTCAGGCCGGAGTAGGAGAACATGCCGCGCTGACGACCGACGAAGCTGAAGTCACGCTGCGGGGCTTTCTTTGCCAGCAGAGCAACCATCTGCTCGCGCATGCCGCGAATGCGCAGACGCATCTCGGCCAGTTCGGCTTCCCACTGGGCGCGCAGTTCCGGGCTGTTCAGCACGGCGGCGACCACGCTTGCACCGTGGGTCGGCGGGTTGGAGTAGTTGGTGCGGATCACGCGTTTGACTTGCGACAGGACGCGGGCGCTTTCCTCTTTCGATTCGCTGACGATCGACAGCGCACCGACGCGCTCGCCGTACAGCGAGAACGACTTGGAGAACGAGCTCGACACGAAGAAGGTCAGGCCGGATTCGGCGAACAGGCGCACGGCAGCGGCGTCTTCGGCAATGCCGTCACCGAAACCCTGGTAAGCCATGTCGAGGAACGGCACGTGACCTTTGGCCTTGACCGCCTCCAGCACGTTGTTCCAGTCCGAAGGGCTCAGGTCGACGCCGGTCGGGTTGTGGCAGCAGGCGTGCAGCACGATGATCGAGCCGTTCGGCAGGGCGTTGAGGTCTTCCAGCAGGCCGGCACGGTTCACATCGTGGGTGGCGGCGTCGTAGTAGCGGTAGTTCTGCACCGGGAAACCGGCGGTTTCGAACAGCGCGCGGTGGTTTTCCCAGCTCGGGTCGCTGATCGCCACAACGGCATTCGGCAGCAGTTGCTTGAGGAAGTCGGCACCGATTTTCAGTGCGCCGGTCCCGCCGACGGCCTGAGTGGTGACAACGCGGCCAGCTGCCAGCAGTGGCGAATCATTGCCGAACAGCAGCTTTTGCACGGCCTGATCGTAAGCGGCGATGCCGTCGATTGGCAGGTAGCCGCGCGAGGCGTGCTGAGCGGCGCGAATGGTTTCGGCTTCGATGACGGCGCGCAGGAGTGGAATTCGCCCCTCTTCGTTGCAGTACACACCCACCCCGAGATTGACCTTATTGGTCCGGGTATCGGCGTTGAATGCTTCGTTGAGGCCCAGGATTGGATCGCGGGGTGCCATTTCGACAGCGGAGAACAGGCTCATTTTTACGGCAGCTCTAATGGAGAGTGGAGGGACGTGTGGCGCTCCAGCCGAATGCACTAGAGCGGTGCACAAACGGGGAGCTAGTATAGAGGCCATCATCGATCAATGGCGACAGGCGAATCGGCTTTTAAGGTAAGTTTTTCCGATTATTTCTCGACCGTTAGTCGAATGGATTTGTCAGAAGCTTTACCGGATGTAGGACGTTTGCCTTGAAAGGCGAGGCAATCGGCTCCACATTCAGCACAATCTTCGTTTTTCCTTGCGCGACATCGGTCGTTTGCGGTCTTTCTCGTGGGCCTGCGCTTTGTCGTCGGCGTCGCGACTCCAGAGGTGTTTATGTCTGAATTCCAGCTCGTCACCCGTTTCGACCCCGCCGGCGATCAACCCGAAGCCATTCGCCAGATGGTCGAAGGCATCGAAGCCGGGCTGGCGCACCAGACGCTGCTCGGGGTGACCGGGTCGGGCAAGACCTTCAGCATCGCCAACGTGATCGCCCAGGTGCAGCGTCCGACCCTGGTGCTGGCGCCGAACAAGACCCTGGCTGCGCAGTTGTACGGCGAGTTCAAGTCGTTCTTCCCGAACAACGCCGTCGAGTACTTCGTTTCCTACTACGACTATTACCAGCCCGAAGCCTATGTGCCGTCGTCCGACACCTTCATCGAGAAGGATGCGTCGATCAACGACCACATCGAGCAGATGCGGCTGTCGGCGACCAAGGCCTTGCTTGAGCGCAAGGACGCGATCATCGTCACCACGGTGTCGTGCATCTACGGTCTGGGCAGCCCGGAAACCTATTTGAAAATGGTCTTGCACGTCGATCGCGGCGACAAGCTCGATCAGCGTGCGCTGGTGCGGCGCCTGGCCGACCTGCAATACACCCGCAACGACATGGATTTCGCCCGGGCGACGTTTCGGGTACGCGGCGACGTGATCGACATTTATCCGGCCGAATCCGACCTCGAAGCGATCCGGATCGAGCTGTTCGATGACGAAGTAGAAAGTATTTCCGCGTTCGACCCTCTGACCGGTGAGGTCATCCGCAAGCTGCCGCGTTTCACCTTTTACCCGAAGAGCCACTACGTGACGCCCCGGGAAACCTTGCTCGACGCCATCGAGGGGATCAAGGTCGAGTTGCAGGAGCGCCTGGAATACCTGCGCAATAACAACAAACTGGTGGAAGCCCAGCGGCTGGAGCAGCGCACCCGGTTCGACCTGGAGATGATCCTCGAACTCGGCTACTGCAACGGCATCGAGAACTACTCGCGCTACCTGTCGGGCCGGCCGGCTGGCGCGCCGCCGCCGACCCTCTACGATTACCTGCCGGCCGACGCGTTGCTGGTGATCGACGAGTCCCATGTCAGCGTGCCGCAGGTCGGCGCGATGTATAAGGGCGACCGTTCACGTAAGGAAACACTGGTGGAATACGGTTTCCGCCTGCCATCGGCGCTGGATAACCGGCCGATGCGTTTCGACGAGTGGGAAGGGGTGAGCCCGCAGACGATCTTCGTTTCGGCCACGCCCGGCAACTACGAAGCCGAGCACGCCGGTCGGGTGATCGAGCAAGTGGTGCGACCGACCGGTCTGGTCGATCCGCAGGTTGAAGTACGCCCGGCGCTGACCCAGGTCGACGATCTTTTGTCGGAAATCACCAAGCGGGTGGCGCTGGAGGAGCGGGTGCTGGTCACCACGCTGACCAAGCGCATGGCCGAAGACCTGACCGATTACCTGGCCGACCACGGCATTCGTGTGCGTTATCTGCACTCGGACATCGACACCGTCGAACGGGTCGAAATCATCCGCGACCTGCGTCTCGGCACGTTCGATGTGCTGGTGGGGATCAACCTGCTGCGTGAAGGCCTGGACATGCCGGAAGTGTCACTGGTGGCGATTCTCGACGCGGACAAGGAAGGTTTCCTGCGTTCCGAGCGCTCGCTGATTCAGACCATCGGCCGGGCGGCGCGTAACCTCAATGGCCGGGCGATTCTCTACGCGGATCGCATGACTGGTTCGATGGAGCGCGCCATCGGCGAAACCGAGCGCCGTCGCGACAAGCAGATCGCCTTCAACCTGGCCAATGGCATCACGCCCAAGGGTGTGTTCAAGGACGTCGCCGACATCATGGAAGGCGCCACCGTGCCCGGTTCGCGCAGCAAGAAGCGCAAGGGCATGGCCAAGGCCGCCGAAGAGAGCGCCAAGTACGAAGCCGAACTGCGCTCGCCGAGCGAGATCACCAAGCGCATCCGCCAACTTGAAGAGAAGATGTACCAGTTGGCCCGCGACCTGGAGTTCGAAGCGGCGGCGCAAATGCGCGACGAAATTGCAAAGTTGCGTGAGCGCCTTTTGGCCGTCTGAAGGTTTGCAGTGTTTGGTCGGGCCTCTTCGCGAGCAAGCTCGCTCCCACATTGGAGTTGTGTCGTTCACAAAAAAACTGTGGGAGCGAGCTTGCTCGCGAATGGGGCGACTCGGTCTTAATGAGACTCCCCGGCCTTCAGTCCGGCGGGCAGTTTCTTGGTGAGCAAGATCGCCAACATGCTGATCCCCAACGCAATCCCGACAAAATGAAACGCATCGTTGTAGGCCATGATCAGCGCCTGCTGATGAACGATCTCGCTTAATTTGCCCAACGCCGCCGTGTCACTGCCGAACCGATCGGTCATCGACGCCAGGCGTTCGGCCACCTGCGGATTGGTCGGCACCACCGCTTCACGCAAGTAATCGAAGTAAGTCTTGGTGCGCGCGTCCAGCAACGTCGCAAGCAGGGCGATGCCGATGGCGCCGCCGAGGTTGCGCAAAATGTTGAACAGACTTGACGCCGAGCCCGCGTCCTGCGGCAGGATGTAAGCCGTGGCGATCAGCGAAATGGTCACCATGATCAGTGGTTGACCGAGGGCGCGGATAATCTGGATCTGATTGAACTGCGGCCCGGCAAAATCCGGGTTTAGCACGCCAGATGAAAAACTCGCCAGCCCGAACAGGCCAAAACCGATCGTGCACAGCCATTTTGGCGAGACGAATTTCATCAGCTTCGGCACCAGCGGAATCAGAAACAGCTGCGGCACGCCCATCCACATGATCACCTCACCGATCTGCAGGGCGTTGTAGTTCTGGATCTGTGCCAGGTACAGCGGCAACAGATAGATCGAGCCGTACAGCCCGACGCCCATGCCGAGGCTGGAAATACTCGACAGACCGAAATTGCGGTTGCGCAGGATGCCCAGGTTGATCAGCGGATTGGGCTTGGAGATCTGCACGATCACGAAGGTGATCAGGCTCAGCAGGGCGATGCTGCCCAGCGTCACTATCAGATTCGATTCCAGCCAGTCCTTGCGATGGCCTTCCTCAAGGAAAACCTGCAAGCAACCGAGGCCGACGCCCAGCGTGAGAATGCCGGTGTAATCGGTGCTTTTCAGCAGTTCCCAGTGCGCTTCTTTCTTCTCCAGGCCGTACATCAGCCCGGCGATCATGATCAGTCCCGGCGGGATGTTGATATAGAAGATGTACTCCCAGCCCCAGTTTTCCGTGAGCCAGCCGCCGAGGGTCGGGCCGATGGACGGGGCGAAGGTGGCGGTCATGGCAAACATGGCCATGCCTTTGGCCCGGTGGTGTTCGGGGAGTTTGATCAGCGTCAGGGTGAACGCCAGCGGGATCAGCGCGCCGCCGGTGAAGCCTTGCATGGCGCGAAACACGATCATGCTTTCCAGGCTCCAGGCCATCGAGCACAGCAGCGACGAAATCAGAAAACCCAGCGAAACCCACACCGCCAGCCGCCGGGCCGACAGCAACTGCACCAGCCAGGCGGTCAGCGGAATCATGATGATTTCCGCCACCAGATAAGACGTCGAAATCCACGAGCCTTCTTCCAGCGTCGCCGACAGGGCGCCTTGAATGTCCTTGAGCGATGAGTTGGTGATCTGGATGTCGAGCACCGCCATGAAGGCGCCGAGCATCACGCTCATCACCGCGATCCAGTCCCGCCGGGTCGGTTCGCCGACCGGGCGGATCAGTGAATCACCGGCCATTGTCAGAGGCGTCTTTGATGTTCACGGTGGCGGTGACGGACATGCCCGGACGGATCTTACCGTGCAGCGGGTTATCCGCCTTGAAGGTCAGCTTGACCGGAATCCGCTGCACGACCTTGGTGAAGTTGCCGGTGGCGTTGTCCGGCGGCAACAGGCTGAACTGCGCGCCGGAGGCGGCGAACAGGCTGTCGACCCGGGCTTCAATCGGCGTATCACCATAGGCGTCGAAGAGCAGTTCGGCCTTCTGGCCCGGTTGCATGTGGCCGATCTGGGTTTCCTTGAAGTTGGCCTGGACCCAGATGTCTTCGTCCGGAACGATCGACAAAAGATAGGCGCCGGCCTGCACAACTTGCCCGTTGCGGGCGGCGCGCTGGCCGATCAGGCCGCTGATCGGTGCGTGGATTTCGCTGCGGGTCAGGTTCAGTTCGGCCTGGGCAAGGTCGGCGCGGGCGTTGGCGATCTGCGCGTCGAGGCGTTTGACTTCGGCGGTCAGTGCATTGACCTGCTGGCGCTGGCTCTGGGCATCGGCTTGCGCCTTGGCCACTTGCGAGCGGGCGATGTGGGCTTCGGCAGAAAGGGTGGTGACACGCTCCTCGGAAACGTAGCCGGGTTTGCGCAGGGTTTCTGCCCGCGACAAATCCACCTGCGAGCGGCCGAGTGTCGCCTGGGTGGTGGCCACTTGTGCGTCGCTGGCGGCGATCAGGCTGGCTTGCTGGGTCAGTTTGCTCTGGGCTTGCAGACGCTCGGCCTCGCGGGTGGCGAGGGCGGCGTTGGCCCGATCGACGGCAAGGCGAAAGTCATCGCCTTCGAGACGGATCAGCAATTGGCCTTTTTCCACGTGCTGATTGTCCTGCACCAGCACTTCGTCGATACGCGCGCTCAACTGGCTCGACACACGGGTGATTTCACCCTGGACATAGGCGTTGTCGGTGCTTTCATAAAAGCGGCCCTTGAAAAACCAATGGGCGAAAAAGCCCCCGGCAATCAACAGGACCAGCAACAGGAAAATGAACAGGCGACGCTTGAGTTGGGCAGGCATGGGCAAACTGTAGTCGAGGAATTGTAAGGAAAGTTATCAGCAGGCGAATCTGGCATACAGCCGATGAGCGGTAAATGCCGTCTGTTGATAATCGGCCATTCATCACGGCCAACGGGCGTTCCAGACGCAACCTTGGCTTAAATGCCCTGCCCGCTGGAGCGGGGCGGGTGTCGCCTGTTACCATTCGCCGCTTGATTGTTCTTTGCTTTTCATTCTTTTCGAGACATGCCATGACCACCGTCCGCACTCGCATCGCGCCATCGCCTACCGGGGATCCCCACGTAGGTACCGCTTACATCGCACTGTTCAACTACTGCTTTGCCAAGCAGCACGGCGGTGAGTTCATCCTGCGGATCGAAGACACCGATCAGTTGCGTTCGACCCGCGAGTCCGAACAGCAGATCTTCGACGCTTTGCGCTGGCTGGGTATCGACTGGAGCGAAGGCCCGGACGTCGGCGGCCCGCACGGTCCTTACCGTCAAAGCGAGCGCGGCGATATCTACCAGAAGTACTGCCAGCAACTGGTCGACATGGGCCACGCCTTCCCGTGCTTCTGCACCGCCGAAGAGCTGGACCAGATGCGCGCCGAGCAAATGGCGCGCGGCGAAACCCCGCGTTACGACGGCCGTGCACTGCTGCTGTCCAAAGAAGAAGTCGCCCGTCGCCTGGCTGCCGGCGAACCCCACGTGATCCGCATGAAAGTGCCGACCGAAGGCGTCTGCGTGGTGCCGGACATGCTGCGTGGCGACGTCGAGATCCCGTGGGATCGCATGGACATGCAGGTGCTGATGAAGACCGACGGCCTGCCGACGTACTTCCTGGCCAACGTGGTCGACGATCACCTGATGGGCATCACCCACGTGCTGCGCGGTGAGGAATGGCTGCCGTCGGCGCCGAAACTGATCCTGCTCTATGAATACTTCGGTTGGGAACAACCGCAGCTGTGCTACATGCCGCTGCTGCGTAACCCGGACAAGAGCAAGCTGTCCAAGCGCAAGAACCCGACGTCGGTGACGTTCTACGAGCGCATGGGCTTCATGCCGGAAGCGATGCTCAACTACCTGGGCCGCATGGGCTGGTCGATGCCGGACGAGCGCGAGAAGTTCTCGCTGCAGGAAATGGTCGACAACTTCGACCTCAAGCGTGTGTCGCTGGGCGGGCCGATTTTCGACATCGAGAAGCTGTCGTGGCTCAACGGCCAGTGGCTGCGTGACCTGCCGGTGGAAGAGTTTGCCGCTCGCGTACAGAAGTGGGCGTTCAACTCCGAATACATGATGAAGATCGCGCCGCACGTTCAGGGCCGTGTCGAAACTTTCAGCCAGGTTGCACCACTGGCCGGATTCTTCTTCGCCGGTGGCGTGAATCCGGATGCCAAGCTGTTCGAGTCGAAAAAGCTCTCGGGTGATCAGGTTCGTCAACTGATGCAATTGATCCTGTGGAAACTGGAAAGCCTGCGTCAGTGGGAGAAGGACAGCATCACCGCGACGATTCAGGCGGTGGTCGAATCCCTCGAGCTGAAGCTGCGTGATGCGATGCCGCTGATGTTTGCGGCGATCACCGGTCAGGCGAGCTCGGTGTCGGTGCTTGATGCGATGGAAATCCTCGGGCCGGACCTGACCCGTTTCCGTCTGCGCCAGGCGATTGACCTGCTGGGCGGCGTGTCGAAGAAAGAAAACAAAGAGTGGGAAAAGCTGTTGGGCGCCATCGCCTGATTGGGTTTGACTCTGCAGGATGCGCCGCAGGTCAGGATCTTTTGATCCCGTCCTTCGGCGTTTTCTCCCGAATTTATGGGGGGAGGATGGTAAGTGATTGTTATGCCGACAAAAAATTTTGAAATTTTTCAAAAATAAGTTTGACAGCCTTTCGATACGCCCTTAAGATTCGCCCCGTCCTCAGCGATGACATCAACGATGAGGGGCTATAGCTCAGCTGGGAGAGCGCTTGCATGGCATGCAAGAGGTCGACGGTTCGATCCCGTCTAGCTCCACCAATTTACACTTCGAAGCCTGGCCACACCGGCTTCGAAGCGATCAACACTCAGCGTTGATCAGTTGTATAGAAGGGTTTGCGTCCCCTTCGTCTAGTGGCCTAGGACACCGCCCTTTCACGGCGGTAACAGGGGTTCGAGTCCCCTAGGGGACGCCAGTTTTACAGAAGCGATGTTGCAAGATGTCGCTCCGCCGAGAGGCGAAAAATTCGGGGCTATAGCTCAGCTGGGAGAGCGCCTGCATGGCATGCAGGAGGTCAGCGGTTCGATCCCGCTTAGCTCCACCAATTTACAGTTCAAGGTCTGGCCACACCGGCCTTGAATCGATCAGTACTCAGCGCTGATCAGTTGTATAGAAGGTTTGTGTCCCCTTCGTCTAGTGGCCTAGGACACCGCCCTTTCACGGCGGTAACAGGGGTTCGAGTCCCCTAGGGGACGCCACGATTACCCGCTTTGCGGGATTTTATAAGGGTCATTCAATTATTGAATGGCCCTTTTGTTTGTCTGGCGTTTGGCCAAATCCTCTTTTTCCTTAACACTGTGCTTCAGACCAGCGGTCACGCGTGTGACTTGCGGAATATTATTATGAGAATAATATTGCTATCGTAATATTCGGAGGCGACGATGAACGACAAGAAAGCTCAAACCCGCGAACGCATTCTCAAGGCCGCCAGCGCTGCACTGATCCAGCGCGGCCCCGCTGAACCGAGCGTGGGCGAAGTGATGGGTGCTGCCGGCCTGACCGTCGGTGGCTTCTACGCGCACTTCGAAAGCAAGGACGCAATGATGCTCGAGGCGTTCAAGCAATTGCTCGGTCGCCGTCGCGACCTGATTGCCGACATGGACAGCGAGCTGACCGGTGAAGAGCGCCGCGCCCTGGTGGCTGCGTTCTACCTGTCGCGCAAACATCGCGATTCCAGCGATTCGGCGTGCCCGATTCCGGCCTCCATTGGTGAGCTGGGCCGTCTGCCAGAAGCGTTCCGGATCGCATTGAACGAACACCTGGAATTGATGATTGCGCAGTTGGCCGCAACGCCGGAAGACACCGATAAAGCGTTGGCCGACGTGGCCTTGATGGTAGGTGGTCTGGCGCTCGCGAGGGCGTTGGGTCCTGGGGATTTATCCGATCGATTGCTGCGTGCCGCCAAGTCGGCGGTGCGTTGACCTGAAGGCTACAAGCCCGAGGAGAGAGCGATGAGCACGTTGAAGTGGGTTCGTGGCGTTAATGGCACCTTGGGCTGGTTTGCACCGAAACTGGTGGCGAGCAAAATGCGGCTGGCGTTCATGACGCCGCGCGCGAATGCGCCGCGGGACTGGGAATTGCCGCTGCTGGAGAAATCCGAGCGCATCACGTTGCGTTTCGGTCTCTCGGCCCTGCGTTGGGGGCAAGGCCCGACTGTCTTGCTGATGCACGGCTGGGAAGGGCGGCCCACCCAGTTTGCCGCGTTGATCACGGCGCTGGTTGAAGCGGGTTACACCGTTGTCGCGCTGGATGGCCCGGCCCACGGCCGCTCGCCGGGGCGCGAAGCCAATGTGGTGTTGTTCGCTCGTGCGATGCTTGAGGCCGCTGCAGAGTTGCCACCGTTGCAAGCGGTCATTGGCCACTCCATGGGTGGTGCCAGCGCCATGCTCGCCGTGCAATTGGGCTTGCGCACTGAAACCCTGGTGAGCATCGCCGCTCCGGCGCGAATCCTTGGTGTTTTGCGCGGATTCGCCCGCTACGTCGGTATGCCACCCAGAGCTCGTTCCGCGTTCATTCGTCAAGTCGAGCAGGACGTTGGCATGCGCGCAGCCACGCTCGATGTCGCCCACTATCAACTGGATATGCCAGGCCTGATCGTACATGCCGAGGACGACACTTTCGTCCCGGTCAAGGAATCCCGACTGATCCACGAATCCTGGTTCGACAGCCGCTTGCTGCGTCTGGAAACCGGCGGCCATCAGCGAGTGCTGGCCGACCCTCGGGTGATTGATGGTGTGTTATCACTGCTGGCCGGGCGAAGCCTTCAGGCGCGGCAATCGGCGTAGTCATCCGTTACACTGCCCCGTTTGAATAATCTGACCGGGAGTAGGGCATGGGCTGGGATCGGGCGACGCCGTTTACCATTGATCTGCAAGTGGGCGCCGAGGACATCGACGGGCTGGGCCACGCCAACAACGCGGTGTACGTGACCTGGCTCGAGCGCTGCGCCTGGCGCCACTCGCAGCGCCTGGGTCTGGATCTGGTCGAGTACCGGCGTCTGGATCGGGCAATGGCCGTTGTACGACACGAAATCGATTACCTGGCGGCTGCCTACGAAGGCGACGAGCTGCAACTGGCGACCTGGATCGTCGATTGGGATCAGCGCCTGAAAATGACCCGTCACTTCCAGTTGATTCGCCCTAGCGACAACGCCACGCTGCTGCGCGCCCAGACCACCTTCGTCTGCATTGAGCTGTCGACCGGCAGGCCCAAGCGCATGCCCGCCGAGTTCATCGAAGGCTACGGCCCGGCCATCCAGACAGCGGACATGGGTTTAACCCGCGAAACCCAGTAAACTGCCGCACGTTTTTCCTTGAGTGTGTGTTTCCCATGCAAATTGCTCTGGCGCCGATGGAAGGGTTGGTCGACGACATCCTGCGCGATGTCCTGACCCGTGTCGGCGGTATTGACTGGTGTGTGACCGAGTTCATCCGGGTCAACGATCAGTTGCTGACCCCGGCCTATTTCCACAAGTTCGGCCCCGAACTGCTCAACGGTGCGCGCACGGCTTCCGGCGTGCCACTGCGCGTGCAGTTGCTGGGTTCCGATCCGGTGTGCCTGGCGGAAAACGCGGCACTGGCCTGCGAGTTGGGTTCTGAGGTGATTGACCTGAACTTCGGCTGCCCCGCCAAGACCGTCAACAAGTCCCGTGGCGGTGCGGTTCTGCTCAAGGAGCCGGAACTGCTCAACCAGATCGTCGAGCACGTCCGTCGCGCTGTCCCTGCGCACATTCCGGTCACTGCCAAGATGCGCCTGGGTTTCGACAGCCCCGATGGTTCGCTGGTATGCGCCACGGCGCTGGCCGAGGGCGGTGCCGAGCACATCGTGGTTCACGCCCGGACCAAGATGGACGGCTACAAACCGCCGGCGCATTGGGAGTGGATTCCGCGTGTGCAGGACGTGGTCAAGGTGCCGGTGTTTGCCAATGGCGACATCTGGAGCGTCGAAGACTGGCGTCGCTGCCGGGAAATCAGCGGTGTCGAAGACATCATGCTCGGTCGTGGCCTGGTGTCGCGTCCGGATCTGGCCCGTCAGATCGCCGCCGCTCGTGCCGGCGAGGAAGTCGTCGAGATGACCTGGGCCGAGCTGCTGCCGCTGATCCAGGACTTCTGGCTGCAAGCCAAGGCACAGATGACCGCGCGTCAATCGCCGGGCCGCCTGAAGCAATGGCTGGCGATGCTGACCCGCAATTATTCCGAAGCCACCGAGCTGTTTACCGTGCTTCGCCGCGAAACCGAACCGGATCAGGTCTCGCGTTTGCTGGGCTTGCCGGTCGCCGAAGCGGCCTGAAAAAAATCTTCAAATCGTCTCTTGAAAACAAAATGCAGGTCCCTATCTAAGGGTTACGCGATGCCGAATTCGGGTCGCGGAGACAAAAAAACTTGCTGATTGTTTTCAGGAGATTTGAACCATGAGTACTGCATTTTCCCTCGCTCCACTGTTCCGTTCCTCGGTAGGTTTCGACCGTTTCAACGACCTGTTCGAAACCGCCCTGCGCAACGAGCCAGGCAGCAGCTATCCTCCTTACAACGTCGAAAAACACGGTGACGATCAATACCGCATCGTCGTGGCGGCGGCCGGTTTCCAGGAAGAAGACCTGGAACTGCAAGTCGAGAAAGGTGTGCTGACCATCAGTGGCGGCAAGCGTGACGCGAACGAAGGTGTCACTTTCCTGCACCAGGGCATCGCCCAACGTGCATTCAAGCTGTCCTTCCGCCTGGCCGATCACATCGAGATCAAGGCTGCCGACCTGCGTAACGGTCTGTTGAGCATTGACCTGCTGCGAGTGATCCCGGAAGAAGCGAAAGCCAAGCGCATCCCGATCAACGGGGCGGAGAAGCCGGTCCTGCAATAAGCCGACCGGGAAGAAGGGCGCCGAAAGGCGCCCTTTTTTGTGCCCGTCATTCCAGCAATCCTTTCAACCCCTCCAGCGGCAACGGCCGGCTGTGCAGATAACCCTGATACAAATGGCAACCCAGCCCCTGCAGGAAGGCCAGCTGTTCCGGGGTTTCCACGCCTTCGGCGATCACTTCCAGTTCCAGGCTGCGGGCCATGGCGACAATGGCGCGGATGATTTCGGCGTCGTTGGGGTCGCTGGTGGCGTCACGGATAAACGATTGATCGATCTTCAGCGTGTCCACCGGCAATCGCTTCAGGTAGGTCAGCGATGAATAGCCGGTGCCGAAATCGTCCATGGCAAAGCTCACGCCGAGTTTTTTCAGGCGACGCATTTTGCTGATGGTGTCTTCCAGGTTCTGGATGACGATGCCTTCGGTAATTTCCAGTTTCAGCAGTGAGCAGGGCAGGCCGTGGCTGCTCATGCTGTGCTCGATGCGCTCGACGAAGTCGTTCTGGCGGAACTGCCGGGGGCTGATGTTCACGCACAGGGTGAAGGCCAGAGGATCGATCAGCTGTTCGGCGATCAATTGCTTGAAAGCTTCGCACGCCTCATCGAGGATCCAGGTGCCGACCTCCAGAATCAGCCCGCTGTCCTCCAGGACCTTGATGAATTCGGCGGGCGATTGCGCGCCGAGTTCCGGGTGGTTCCAGCGCACCAGGGCTTCAGCGCCGATGATGCGATTGTCCCGGGCGTCGATCTGCGGTTGGTAATGAACGTCGAATTCCCCCCGGGACAGCGCCAGGCGCAGGTCGGTCTCCATACGCAGCCGTTCGCTGGCCGCTTTCTGCATGGTGTTGTGGTACATCTGCGTGGTATTTCGTCCGGAATCCTTGGCGCGGTACAGCGCAATGTCGGCACGTTTGAGCAGATCGGTCGGCGTCGAGCCGTGATCGGGAATCAGCGCCACGCCGATGCTCGGCGTCACTTGCAGGCGCTGGCCGTCGAGGAACATCGGCTCCGACAGCAACTCGCGAATGGTGTCGGCCAGCTCGCGCACCTGGGCGCTGACTTCATTACGCGTGCCTTCCAGGCCGCTGAGCAGCACCACGAATTCATCGCCACCGAGCCGCGCCACGGTGTCTTCCATGCGTACGCTGGCTTCAAGCCGCGCGGTGATGATTTTCAGCACGGTGTCGCCGACCGGGTGACCCAGTGAGTCGTTGATGTGCTTGAAGTGATCCAGATCGAGAAACAGCAGCGCGCCTCGCAGGTTGTGGCGCTTGAGCAGGGCGATCTGCTGGCTCAGTCGATCCATCAGCAGCGCGCGGTTGGGCAGGTTGGTCAGCGGATCGTGATAGGCCAGGTGGCGGATCTGCGCCTCGGCGTTCTTCAGCAGGCTGACATCCCGGGCCGTGAGCAACAGGCAGGCGGTTTCATTGAGGGTGATCGGTTCGACCGAGACTTCCACCGTCAGTATCTCGCCGCGCTTGTTGCGCCCGAGCATTTCCTGATGATGCACGCGGCCTTTGATCTGAAGTTCGGCGAGCAACGCCGAACGCTGTTTTTCCTCGGCCCAGATGCCGATCTGATACACGGTTTTACCCACCACTTCGTCGGCGCGGTAACCGGTCAGGCGGCAGAAACCGTCATTGACCTCCAGATAGCGCCCGGTGTCGCGTTCGGTGATGGTGATGGCGTCGGGGCTTGAGTGAAACGCCTTGGCGAATTTCTCTTCACTGGCCTTGAGTGCCGCTTCCGAGCGCTGTTGCTGAGTAATGTCGCGCAATGTGGTGACGATGCACGGCTGGTTGCCAACGCTGATCTGGCGGCTGGAAATCACGCAGGTCAGCGACTGGCCGTCTTTGTGCTGGACGATGATCGCGACATTGCTCAGGCCCTGTTCGCGGATCACCCGTTCGATGCGTTGCAGACTTTTCGCCGAGGCGTCCCACAGGCCGATTTCTTCGGCGGTATGGCCGATCACATCGCTGGCGCTCCAGCCGAAAGTCTGGGAAAAGCTGGAATTGATCTCGATGAATTCCCCGGTTTCCTGGCGCGTCACGCATATCGGGTCGGGACTGACCTGGAACAGCGTGGCGAATTTCTCTTCCGAAGCCACCAGTCGTTGTTCGCGCTCGACCTGATCGGTGATGTCCAGCAGGGTGCCGGCCATCCGCAGCGGTACGCCGTTGTCGTCGCGATAGAGGCGGGCGCGGCTTTCCAGGTAGCGCGAGCTGCCATCCGGCAGTTGCACGCGGTAAGTCAGCTGATAATTGCCCGCCGGGCCTTCGCGCAGGCTGCGATAGGCGTCGCGCATGCTGTCGCGCTCTTCGCCGGGGACGCCCTCGAAGAATTCTTCGAACGATTCATGAAATGGTTTCGGCTCAAGACCGTGCAATTGCGCGGCCCGGGCCGAGCCGTAGAGCATGCCGCTGGGAATGTGCCAGTCCCAGGTGCCGAGCTGTGCCGAATCCAGCGCCAGGTCGAGGCGTTCCTGACTGTCCTTCAGGGCATGCTCGGCGGCCTTGCGTTCGGTGGTGTCGAGAAAGGTGCTGAGCAGGTACGGCTGGCCTTCGAGTTCGACCTTTTGCGCGCTGAGGATGCCGTCGTGGATCTGGCCGTTGCTGGCGCGGAACTGCACCTCCATGCTGATCAGTTCGCCCTTGGCCTTGGTCTTCTTGACCAGCTCCGCCCGTTGTTCGGGATGGACCCACAGGCCCAGCTCCAGGGTGGTGCGACCGATGGCGCTCTGCACCGGCCAGCCGAACAAGCTTTCGAAATACTGGTTGGCCTCGCTGATCAGGCCGTCCTCCTGACGGGTCAGCAGCACCATGTTCGGGCACAGGTGAAACAGCGTGGCGAAACGTTTTTCAGAGCTGCTGAGCGCCTGTTCCCTTTGCCTTTGGTGGGTGATTTCGCGGATGACCCCGATCATTCGGGGCCGGCCGTGTTTGTCCGGCAGCAGGCTGCCGTTGATTTCCAGCCAGTGCAGGCTGCCGTCGGGCCAGCGGATGCGGTGGTGCATCGCCTGTTCCAGCGGCGCGCCGGCGATGACCGCGTGGAAGGCGCGAATGGTTTTCGCCCGGTCTTCCGGCGGCAACAAGTCGAGGTATTCCAGGTCTTCGGGCAGCGGTTGCCGCGGGTCGAAGCCGAACAGGGCCTGAGTGCCGCGCGACCAACTGATCTGCCCGCGCTCGATATCCCAATACCAGGCGCCAAGCCGAGCGCCGTTGAGCGCCGCGAGCAATTGCGGCGCGCTCTCCCAGCTCTGCTCGGAACGCCGTGGATCAATGGCCTGAATACGCGGCATCGGCGGAATACGGTCAACAGATTTCGGCATTGTTAAGGGGCCTTGAGCTGATGTGGGCGTTTGGCACAGGGACGGCAGCTCTATAGGAGTAGCACAAGTTAGCCGAGAGTCCCTGGCAGATCGATTTGAGCGTCCAGCAGGGCCATAAATGCCCGTGCAGCATTCGACAGCGTCCTTTCAGTGTGCAGGATATAGCCTAGCTGGCGACGGAGCTGTATGCCCGGTAAAGGTATGCGCGCCACCTGTTCATCGAGCATCGTGCGCGGCAAAACGCTCCACGCCAGGCCGATCGACACCATCATCTTGATGGTTTCCAGGTAGTTGGTGCTCATCGCGATGTTCGGCGTCAGGCCCTGAGCCTCGAACAGCCGTTGGACAATATGGTGGGTGAAGGTGTTGCCGCCGGGGAAAACTGCCGGATGACCGGCAATGTCCGCCAATGTGACGGCGCCGTTGCTGATCAATGAATGTTCGGGGGCGACCACGAAATCCAGCGGGTCATCCCAGACCGGCGTGGCCTTGACCAGCGTATGTGGTTCCGGCGCGAGCGTGATGACCGCCAGTTCCGCCCGGCCGTGAAGAATCTCTTCGTAGGCCACTTCCGAATCGAGGAACTGAATATCCAACGCAACCTGTGGGTAGCGGCGAGTGTATTCCCTTAATAAGGGCGGCAAGCGGTGCAGACCGATGTGGTGACTGGTGGCCAGGGTCAGGCGGCCCGTGACTTCGCCGGTCAGGTTGGTCAGGGCGCGGCGCGTGTCGTCCAGCACGTTGAGAATCTGATAAGCCCGTGGCAACAGGGCCCGGCCGGCCTCGGTCAGGCCCACTTCACGACCGAGCCGGTCGAACAGTCGCACATTCAATTGCTGCTCCAGCCCGGCGATGCGTTTGCTGATGGCCGGTTGCGTCAGGTGCAGGCGTTCACCGGCGCCGGAGAAGCTTCCGGTTTCTGCAATCGCGATAAAAGCATTGAGGTTGGCCAGGTCCATGTTTGTATTCCAGCTGGTTATCCAAAGCATAAAAAATATGAATTTGAGTTATTTAATCTAACCCCATAGGATCGGCCTCACAAGCCAAAGGGTTATTGATAAGCCCAGGGCATAGAAACAAGCTGATGAGGAACCGTCTGATGGCCGGCAAAACGCTCTACGACAAGCTCTGGGATTCGCATTTGGTCAAGCAGCGCGACGATGGCTCGGCGCTGATCTATATCGATCGTCACATCATTCACGAAGTGACCTCGCCGCAGGCCTTCGAAGGCTTGCGTCTGGCCGGGCGCAAGCCGTGGCGCATCGATGCCAACATCGCCACCCCGGACCACAACGTACCGACCACCCCGGAGCGCAAGGGCGGCATCGAAGCCATTGCCGACCAGGTCTCGCGTTTGCAGGTTCAGACCCTCGATGACAACTGCGATGAATACGGCATCGTCGAGTTCAAGATGAATGACGTGCGACAGGGCATTGTCCACGTGATCAGCCCGGAGCAGGGCGCGACCTTGCCGGGCATGACCGTGGTCTGCGGCGACTCGCACACCTCGACTCACGGCGCGTTCGGCGCCCTGGCTCACGGTATTGGCACTTCCGAGGTCGAGCACGTACTCGCCACCCAGTGCCTGGTCGCCAAGAAAATGAAGAACATGCTGGTGCGCGTCGAAGGCCAGTTGCCGTTCGGCGTGACCGCCAAGGACATCGTCCTCGCCGTCATTGGCAAGATCGGCACGGCTGGCGGTAATGGCCATGCCATCGAGTTCGCCGGCAGCGCGATCCGTGATCTGTCGATCGAAGGCCGCATGACCATCTGCAACATGTCCATCGAAGCCGGCGCCCGCGTGGGTCTGGTAGCGGCGGACCAGAAGACGGTGGATTACGTCAAGGGTCGTCCGTTCGCACCGAAAGGCGCCGAGTGGGATCTGGCGGTCGAGTCCTGGAAAGATCTGGTGTCCGACGCCGACGCGCATTTTGACACCGTGGTCGAGCTCGACGCCGCGCAGATCAAGCCGCAGGTCAGCTGGGGCACTTCGCCGGAAATGGTCTTGGCCGTTGATCAGAACGTGCCGGACCCGGCCAAGGAAATGGATCTGGTCAAACGCGACTCGATCGTCCGTGCCTTGAAATACATGGGTTTGACCGCCAATCAGGCGATCACAGATATTCAGCTCGATCGCGTATTCATCGGCTCCTGCACCAACTCGCGCATCGAAGATTTGCGCGCTGCCGCGGTGATCGCCAAGGGCCGCAAAGTTGCGTCGACCATCAAACAGGCCATCGTGGTGCCGGGTTCGGGTCTGGTGAAGGCACAGGCTGAAGCCGAAGGTCTGGACAAGATTTTCCTGGAAGCCGGTTTCGAGTGGCGCGAGCCGGGTTGCTCGATGTGCCTGGCGATGAACCCGGACCGTTTGGAGTCCGGCGAGCACTGTGCGTCGACCTCCAACCGTAACTTCGAAGGCCGTCAGGGCGCCGGTGGCCGTACCCACCTCGTCAGCCCGGCCATGGCCGCTGCGGCGGCGGTGAACGGTCGTTTCATCGACGTTCGTGAATTGATCTGAGGAGCGCAGCATGAAAGCTTTTACCCAGCACACCGGCCTTGTCGCGCCTCTGGATCGTGCCAACGTCGACACCGACCAGATCATCCCGAAGCAGTTCTTGAAATCGATCAAGCGCACCGGCTTCGGCCCGAACCTGTTCGACGAATGGCGTTATCTCGATGTGGGGCAGCCGTATCAGGACAACTCCAAGCGCCCGCTGAACAAGGAATTCGTGCTCAACGCCGAGCGTTATCAAGGCGCCAGCGTGTTGCTGGCCCGCGAGAACTTCGGTTGCGGTTCCAGCCGTGAGCACGCGCCGTGGGCGCTGGAAGAATACGGGTTCCGCAGCATCATCGCGCCGAGCTACGCCGACATCTTCTTCAACAACAGCTTCAAGAACGGTTTGCTGCCGATCATCCTGAGCGACGCAGAGGTCGACGAGCTGTTCAAGCAGGTCGAGGCCGAGCCGGGCTATCAGTTGCAGATCGATCTGCAAGAACAGACCGTGACCAGCCCGAACGGCAAGGTCTATCGCTTCGAGATCGATGCCTTCCGCAAACACTGCCTGCTCAATGGCCTGGACGACATCGGCCTGACCCTGCAGGACGGCGATGCCATTGCCGCGTTTGAAGCCCGGCATCGCGCGAGCCAGCCGTGGTTGTTCCGCGACGCGTGATTGATTCGAGATGATGTAGTCAGGGCTGGCCCCTTCGCGGGCAAGCCCGCTCCCACATTTGAAGTGCATTCCCCTGTGGGAGCGAGCTTGCTCGCGAAAAGGGCAGTTCAAACAACATAGGAATCAGGATGTGACCATGACCAGCACCGCCCACAGTCAGGTTGTACAAAAGCAATTCGGTGAGCAGGCCGCCGCCTACCTGAGCAGCGCCGTTCACGCTCAAGGCACTGAATTTGCGCTGCTGCAGGCTGAGCTGGCGGGGCAGGGCGAGGCGCGGGTGCTGGATCTGGGTTGCGGCGCCGGGCACGTGAGTTTTCACGTTGCTCCGTTGGTGAAGGAAGTGGTCGCGTACGACCTGTCGCAGCAGATGCTCGACGTGGTCGCCGCCGCTGCCGTTGATCGCGGATTGAGCAACGTGTCCACGGTCAACGGCGCCGCCGAGCGTCTGCCGTTTGCCGATGGCGAATTCGACTTCGTGTTCAGCCGCTATTCGGCGCACCACTGGAGCGACCTCGGCGTGGCCTTGCGCGAAGTGCGCCGGGTGCTGAAACCGGGCGGCGTGGCGGCATTCATTGATGTGCTGTCGCCGGGCAGTCCGCTGTTCGACACCTATCTGCAGAGCGTCGAAGTGCTGCGCGACACCAGTCATGTGCGCGATTATTCGGCCGGTGAGTGGTTGCGCCAGGTCAGCGAGGCCGGTCTGCACACACGCAGCACCACGCGTCAGCGCCTGCGTCTGGAGTACAGCAGTTGGGTCGAGCGCATGCGCACGCCAGAAGTGATGCGCGCCGCGATCCGCCAGTTGCAGCAATCGATGGGCAACGAAGTGCGCGAATATTTTGAGATTGAGGCTGATGGATCGTTCAGTACAGATGTACTGGTGCTCTGGGCCGAGAAATAAACTTAGAACGACAAGCATTTTTCCGGGCGCGCCAGTCGATGGGGCACCGATTGAAGACACGAGGAAAGCATGAGCAAGCAGATTCTGATTCTCCCAGGCGACGGTATTGGTCCGGAAATCATGGCCGAAGCGGTCAAGGTGCTGGAGCTGGCCAACGACAAGTACAGCCTGGGTTTCGAGCTGAGCCATGACGTGATCGGTGGCGCCGCCATCGACAAGCACGGCGTGCCGCTGGCCGACGAAACGCTCGATCGCGCTCGCGCTGCCGATGCCGTGCTGCTGGGCGCCGTGGGCGGCCCGAAATGGGACACCATCGAGCGTGACATCCGCCCCGAGCGCGGCCTGCTGAAAATCCGTGCGCAACTGGGCCTGTTCGGCAACCTGCGTCCGGCGATCCTTTACCCGCAACTGGCTGACGCTTCGAGCCTGAAACCGGAAATCGTTTCCGGCCTGGACATCCTGATCGTCCGTGAGCTGACCGGCGGCATCTATTTCGGTGCGCCGCGCGGCACTCGTACCCTGGAAAACGGCGAGCGCCAGTCCTACGACACGCTGCCGTACAGCGAAAGCGAAATCCGCCGCATCGCCCGTGTCGGTTTCGACATGGCCATGGTCCGCGGCAAGAAGCTGTGCTCGGTGGACAAGGCCAACGTGCTGGCGTCCAGCCAGTTGTGGCGTGAAGTGGTCGAGCAGGTGGCCAAGGATTACCCTGAAGTCGAACTGAGTCACATGTACGTCGACAACGCCGCCATGCAACTGGTGCGCGCACCGAAGCAGTTCGACGTGATCGTCACCGACAACATGTTCGGCGACATTCTGTCCGACGAAGCGTCGATGCTCACCGGCTCCATCGGCATGCTGCCGTCGGCCTCGCTGGATGCCAACAACAAGGGCATGTACGAGCCTTGCCACGGTTCGGCACCGGACATCGCCGGCCAAGGCATCGCCAACCCGCTGGCGACCATCCTGTCGGTGTCGATGATGCTGCGTTACAGCTTCAATCTGCACGAAGCGGCGGATGCCATCGAGAAAGCGGTCAGCGTGGTGCTGGATCAAGGCCTGCGCACCGGCGACATCTTTTCGACCGGTTGCACTAAAGTCGGTACGCAGGAAATGGGTGACGCAGTAGTCGCCGCGCTGCGGAATCTGTAATCTCTCGGGCCCGCTGCGAAATTCAATACAAAGCAGCGGCCCACTTTTCAAGAAGGTGTAGTTGCGATGAAACGTGTAGGTCTGATCGGTTGGCGCGGCATGGTCGGTTCCGTGCTCATGCAGCGGATGCTGGAAGAGCAGGATTTCGATCTTATCGAGCCGGTGTTTTTCACCACTTCCAATGTCGGTGGCCAAGGCCCGTCCGTGGGCAAGGACATTGCTCCGCTCAAGGACGCTTACAGCATTGAAGAGCTGAAGACCCTCGACGTGATCCTGACCTGCCAGGGCGGCGACTACACCAGCGAAGTATTCCCCAAGCTGCGCGAAGCCGGCTGGCAGGGTTACTGGATCGACGCGGCCTCGAGCCTGCGGATGAACGACGACGCCGTCATCATCCTCGACCCGGTCAACCGCAAGGTCATCGACCAGCAGCTCGACGCGGGCACCAAGAACTACATCGGCGGCAACTGCACCGTCAGCCTGATGCTGATGGGCCTGGGCGGCCTGTTCGAGGCCGGTCTGGTCGAGTGGATGAGCGCCATGACCTATCAGGCGGCCTCGGGTGCCGGCGCGCAGAACATGCGTGAACTGATCAAGCAGATGGGGGCGACCCACGCCGCTGTCGCCGATCAACTGGCCGATCCGGCCAGCGCGATTCTCGACATCGACCGTCGTGTGGCCGAAGCCATGCGCAGCGACGCATACCCGACCGAAAACTTCGGCGTGCCGCTGGCCGGCAGCCTGATCCCTTGGATCGACAAGGAACTGCCGAACGGCCAGAGTCGTGAAGAGTGGAAGGCCCAGGCCGAAACCAACAAGATCCTCGGCCGCTTCAAGAGCCCGATCCCGGTCGACGGCATCTGCGTGCGCATCGGCGCCATGCGTTGCCACAGCCAGGCGCTGACCATCAAGCTGAACAAGGATGTGCCGATCGCCGACATCGAAGGGTTGATCAGCCAGCACAACCCTTGGGTCAAGCTGGTGCCGAACAACCGTGAAATCAGCATGCAGGAGCTGAGCCCGACGAAAGTCACCGGCACGCTGAACGTACCGGTCGGTCGTTTGCGCAAGCTGAACATGGGTTCGCAGTTCGTTGGCGCGTTCACCGTCGGCGACCAGTTGCTGTGGGGCGCTGCCGAGCCGCTGCGTCGCATGCTGCGGATCCTGCTGGAGCGTTGATCGCTTGACGCAATGAAAGAACCCGCGCCTTGCAAGAGGCGCGGGTTTTTTTGTACCTGTTGATCGTTCCCACGCTCTGTGTGGGAAATGCAGCCATGGACGCTCCGCGTCCGCTCTTCGCGGCGGGCGCGAATTGCCTGTGTGCGACTCACCCGGTAAAGTGCCGCTCCCCCCGTTTCGCCAGAGGTAGCAACATGACCCAGACCCTTGATATTGCCGTGATCGGCGCCACCGGTACTGTCGGCGAAACGCTTGTGCAGATTCTCGAAGAGCGCGACTTCCCGGTTGGCACACTGCATCTGTTGGCCAGCAGCGAATCGGCTGGCAGCTCAGTGTCGTATCGTGGCAAGAACGTGCGGGTGCGTGAGGTCGATGAGTTCGACTTCGCCAAGGTCAAACTGGTTTTCTTTACCGCGGGGCCTGCGGTCACCCTGAGTTACGCGGCTCGCGCTCATGCCGCGGGTTGTTCGCTGATCGATCTGTCCGGTGCCTTGCCGGCCGACCAGGCCCCGCAAGTGGTGCCGGAAGCCAATGTCGAGGTGTTGGCCGGTCTGAAAGCGCCGTTTCAGGTCAGCAGCCCGAGCCCGTCGGCCACTGCGCTGGCCGTGGTGCTGGCGCCATTGCGCGAGCTGATCGAGCTGCAATACGTGCATGTCACCGCCAGTCTGGCCATTTCCGCTCAGGGGCGCGAAGCAGTCTCCGAGCTGGCGCGCCAGACCGCTGAACTGTTGAATCTGCGTCCGCTGGAGCCGAAATTCTTTGATCGGCAGGTGGCATTCAACGTACTGGCCCAGGTCGGTACGCCGGATGCGCAAGGCCATACGCTGCTGGAAAAGCGCCTGGTGCGCGAACTGCGTCAGGTGCTGGCGCAGCCTTCTTTAAAGATTTCCGCGACTTGCATTCAAGCCCCGGTGTTTTTTGGCGATAGCTTTAGCGTGACCTTGCAGTCAGCGAGCGCGGTCGACCTGGAAAAGGTCAATGCTGCGCTTGAAGATGCCGAGGGTATCGAGCTGGTGGAGGCCGGCGATTATCCGACTGCTGTCGGTGATGCGGTCGGGCAGGACGTGGTCTATGTCGGGCGGGTGCGCGCCGGTGTCGACGAGCCGTCGGAACTTAATCTGTGGCTGACGTCAGATAACGTACGCAAGGGTGCGGCCCTCAACGCCGTGCAGGTCGCCGAGTTGTTGATAAAAGACCTGCTGTAAAAGATACTTGGCAACAATTTGTCGACTGATTCTAGGTGAGCGCTATGCTTGCCCCGAGCACTCGATGACGTGTCACCCTCCGGGACTTTCCGGGGCATCAAAGAAATGATCGCGCGCGGCATGCTGTCGTCGTCGCGCGCAATGCCTTACGGCAGCGACAATCAACATCTTCTCGCTGGCCGAGGAACGTTCAAACAAAGGAAGAGGCTATGGTTCAAGTTCGCAAACTGGTGTTAGCAATAGCGGCCGCCTCGGCGCTGTCCTCCGGTATGGCGCATGCCCTCGGGCTCGGGGAGCTGACCCTGAAGTCGACCCTGAACCAGCCGCTGGTGGCGGAAATCGAGCTGCTCGATGTCAAGGATCTGACCGCTGCCGAAGTGGTGCCGAGCCTGGCCTCGCCGGAAGATTTCGCCAAGGCCGGCGTCGATCGCCAGGCCTTCCTCAATGATCTGACCTTCACCCCGGTGCTCAACGCCAGCGGCAAAAGCGTGCTGCGCGTAACGTCGAGCAAGCCGCTGTCGGAACCGATGGTGAAATTCCTCGTGCAGGTGATGTGGCCAAACGGCCGTCTGCTGCGTGACTACAGCGTCCTGCTGGATCCGTCGAAGTTCTCGCCGCAGACCGCTGATGCTGCCGCTCAACCGGCGCCAGCGCAAACCATCACCGCACCGACCACCGGTGCCACGCATTCGACCCACACCACCACGCCGCGCGACACCCTGTGGGAAATCGCCGCCAAGGCGCGCAACGGCGGTTCGGTGCAGCAGACCATGCTGGCGATCCAGGCCCTGAACCCGGACGCGTTCATCGACGGCAACATCAACCGCCTGAAAACCGGTCAGGTGCTGCGTCTGCCGGATCAGGTGCAAAGCACTGCGCTACCGCAATCCAAGGCCATTGCCGAAGTGGCCGCGCAGAACGAAGCCTGGCGTCAGGGCCGTCGTTATGCGGCCAGGCCGGGCACCGGTCAGCAGCAGCTCGATGCGACCAATCGTGGTCGCGCCAATACCGGCGCTGCGCAAAACACCAAGGACAACCTGAGCCTGGTGTCCGCCGAAAGCGCCAAGGCGCGTGGCAAGGGGCCGGCCGGCGATGCCAAGGCCCTGAGCAACAAACTGGCGGTGACCCAGGAAAGTCTCGACACCACCCGTCGCGACAACGAAGAACTGAAAAGCCGCATGGCCGATCTGCAAAGTCAGCTGGACAAGCTGCAGCGCCTGATCGAGCTGAAGAACAATCAACTGGCGAAAATGCAGGCCGAAGGCTCGGGCGCTGCCACTGCCGGCGCTGCCACTGCGCCAGTGGTGCCGGCGATCACCGCGGAACTGGCTGCCACGCCGCCGGCAACTCCGGCAGAGGCTGCTCCGGCCGCGCCTGTGCCTGAGGCTGCTGCTCCGGCCCCGGTCGAGCCGGTTGTCGAGCCTGTGGTTGAAACCACGCCCGCCGCCGATGACGAGAAGAACTTCAATGAACTGCTGACCAATCCGATCCTGCTGGGTCTGGTTGGTGGCGGTGCAGTGGTTCTGCTGCTCCTGCTGTTGCTGCTGGCGCGTCGCCGCAAGGCGCAACAGGAAGCCGAAAAGCACTTGCGTATGGCCCGTGCTCTGGAGGAACAATCCTTCTCCCAGGACTTCGACCTGCCGGAAAGCAGCTTCGAAGGTCTGGAAGTACCAGCCGCCAGCGTCAAGCTGACCCCGGCTCCGGCTCCGGCTCCGGCTCCGGCACCTGCTGCCGCTGCCGTGGTTGCTCCGGTGGTAATGGCCGAGCCGATCGCCGCGCCGTTGGTGGCGCCGGCTGCCGAGCGTTCCGACGACGTGCTGGACAAGGCGCAGTCGCACATCGACGGCGGTCGTCTGAACCAGGCCGCCGCGTTGCTGGAGGAGGGCGTGAGCCTGGAGCCGCAGCGCAGCGATCTGCGTCTGAAACTGATGGAAGTTTACGGTCGCCAGGGTGATCGCGATGCCTTCGTCGGTCAGGAGCGCCAACTGGTTGCCAATGGCGACAACTTCGCCAAGGTCGAAGAGCTGAAAAGCCGCTTCCCGGCCATGGCGGTCGTCGCGGCCAGCGGCCTGGCAGCAGCGGCCATTGCTGCCGAGCTGGACGCGGAATACGTCAAGGAGCTGTTGCTCGATGAGCCTGAAGCGCCTGCTGCGGCAGATAACGAACTGGACAGCGCTTTCGACCTGAGCCTCGACGATCTCGACAACATCACGCCGGTAGAACCTGTGGCTGCTGTCGAGCCGGAAGCGCCGGTCGAGCTGGACGCATTCCCGACTGACGACGATTTGAGCTTCGAGTCGGTTCTGCAACAGCAGACCGACATCAAGGAAAACCTCGACGACCTGTCGGACTTCGACCTGGATCTGGACCTCGGTGCCGATCCTGCGCCTACGCCGGTCGAGCTGGCGGACGATGATTTCCTGCTGGATCTGGACGAAGGCGTGAAGGATCTGCCGCTGGTCGACACCCCGGCCGTGGCCGACGTGCCGCAGGACGATCTGGAACTGCCAGCCGATTTCGACCTGTCTCTGGCTGACGAAATGGACGCGGCGCCTGCCGAGCCGGATGCGTTCGCCGCCGAACTGGACGACGTCAACGCCGAGCTGGATCGCCTGTCGAGTAGCATCAACGAGCCAAGCTTCACCGAAGCTGATGCCGCGTTGGGCGATGATCTGGGTGAGGATGACTTCGACTTCCTGTCCGGCACCGACGAAGCCGCTACCAAACTCGATCTGGCTCAGGCCTACATCGACATGGGCGACAACGACGGTGCACGGGATATCCTCAATGAAGTCATCAGCGAGGGGAACGACAAGCAGAAGAGCGAAGCGAGCGAAATGCTCTCGCATCTGGCCTGAGTCGGCATTCAGCACTAAACAAAACGGCAGCCCATGAGGCTGCCGTTTTTGTTTGGGTCTGGTTTCCCCGTCCCGCCGCCTTATAATGCCCGCCTTTGTAGATCAGCAGGCTGTACCGACTTGGCAAACATAGATAACCCGGCCGCCGAAATGGCCCCCGAAGGCTTTTTCCGCGTCGCGCTGGGCGTTGAATACAAGGGCTCGCGCTACAGCGGCTGGCAGCGCCAGTCCACCGGTGTGCTCACCGTGCAGGAAACCCTGGAAAACGCCCTGTCGAAGGTCGCCGATTCGCCGATCTCGCTGCAATGCGCCGGGCGCACTGACGCCGGTGTGCATGCCTGCGGGCAAGTGGTGCATTTCGATACCCGGGTCGACCGCTCGCTGAAGGCCTGGGTCATGGGCGCCAACATCAATCTGCCCCACGACATCAGCGTCAGTTGGGCGAAGGTCATGCCGGCGCATTTCCATGCGCGATTCAAGGCAATTGCCCGACGCTATCGCTACGTGATCTACAACGATCAGATCCGCCCGGCGCATCTCAACGAAGAGATCACCTGGAATCACCGTCCGCTGGACGTCGAACGCATGGCCGAAGCCGCGCAGTACCTGATCGGTACCCATGATTTCAGTGCCTTCCGTGCTGGCCAGTGCCAGGCCAAGTCGCCGATCAAGAAGATGCATCACTTGCGCGTGACCCGTCACGGCAAAATGATCGTTCTGGATATCCGCGCTAACGCGTTCCTGCACCACATGGTTCGCAACATCGCCGGCGTGCTGATGACCATCGGTGCGGGCGAGCGGCCGGTGGAGTGGATGAAAGAAGTGCTGGAGAGTCGCGAGCGGCGTTCCGGCGGCGTCACGGCGCATCCGTTCGGTCTGTATCTGGTGCAGGTCGAGTACCACGACGAGTTCCCGTTGCCCGAGCGTTTCATCGGGCCACATTTCCTTACGGGTTTCTCGGAACTTGACGGCTGACGCCCTCGAACGCATTTGTTACCATCCGGGACTTTCTCGGGTTTGCCTTGGGGTTTTTATCGACATGTCAGCCGTTCGCAGCAAGATTTGCGGGATTACCCGCATGGAAGATGCGTTGGCAGCCGTCGAGGCCGGGGCCGATGCCATCGGATTTGTGTTCTACGCCAAAAGTCCCCGGGCGGTGACCGTGCAGCAGGCGCGGGCGATCATCGCCGCCTTGCCGCCGTTCGTGACCACGGTCGGGCTGTTCGTCAATGCCAGCCGCTGCGAGCTTGGGGAAATCCTCGATGCCGTGCCGCTGGATCTGCTGCAGTTCCACGGCGACGAAACCGCCGCCGAGTGTGAAGGCTGGCACCGGCCATACATCAAGGCCTTGCGGGTCAAGGCGGGCGATGACATTGCCGCCGCCTGCGATGCCTACCCGAGTGCCAGCGGCGTGCTGCTCGACACTTATGTCGAAGGCGTGCCCGGCGGAACCGGCGAAGCGTTTGACTGGTCATTGATTCCGCAAGGCTTGAGCAAGCCGTTGATTCTGGCCGGCGGCCTGACGCCGGAGAACGTCGCCGATGCGGTCGCCCGGGTGCGGCCGTATGCGGTGGATGTCAGCGGTGGGGTGGAGGCGAGCAAGGGCATCAAGGATCACGCAAAGATTCGTGCATTCATCAACGCCGTACGCTGATGTGACGGCTGGCAGACTGCCGCCGTCCACAGCTCTGTAGAAAAGAGGCTGAGGGTCTTTTCGGGGTGTACGCAGGTCAGTTCCGCTGACCCGGCAGCCCGGACGATCATCGCCACACATGAATTTAGCTGAAGGGCATACGCGGGGCCGCGAACCAGAGCGTTCGGGCCGCCGGTACTGGAGAAAGAAAGCATGAGCAACTGGTTGGTAGACAAGCTGATCCCTTCGATCATGCGTTCCGAGGTCAAGAAGAGCTCGGTGCCTGAAGGTCTGTGGCACAAATGCCCGTCCTGCGAGGCCGTGCTGTATCGTCCGGAGCTGGAAAAGACCCTGGACGTTTGCCCTAAATGCAACCACCACATGCGCATCGGGGCACGCGCGCGCATCGACATCTTCCTGGATGCAGAAGGTCGTGTTGAGCTGGGTGCCGACCTGGAGCCGGTTGACCGTCTGAAATTTCGTGACGGCAAGAAGTACAAGGATCGCCTGACTGCTGCGCAGAAGCAGACCGGCGAGAAAGACGCGCTGGTTTCCATGAGCGGCACCCTGCTGGGCATGCCTGTCGTGGTTTCGGCGTTCGAATTCAGCTTCATGGGCGGCTCCATGGGCGCCATCGTCGGTGAGCGCTTTGTGCGCGCCGCCAACTACGCGCTGGAAAACCGTTGCCCGATGGTCTGCTTCTCCGCCTCCGGTGGTGCGCGGATGCAGGAAGCCCTGATCTCGTTGATGCAGATGGCCAAGACGTCGGCTGTGCTGGCGCGTCTGCGTGAAGAAGGCATTCCGTTCATCTCCGTGCTGACCGACCCGGTCTACGGCGGCGTTTCCGCCAGTCTGGCGATGCTGGGTGACGTGATTGTCGGCGAGCCAAAAGCCCTGATCGGCTTTGCCGGTCCGCGCGTAATCGAGCAGACCGTGCGTGAAAAACTGCCGGAAGGCTTCCAGCGCAGCGAATTCCTGCTGGAACACGGTGCAATCGACCTGATCATCGACCGTCGCGAGCTGCGTCCGCGTCTGGGCAACCTGTTGGCGCAGCTGACTGGTCAGCCCACGCCGACATTTGTCGCTGCACCTGTTGAGCCGATCGTCGTTCCGCCGGTGCCTGCCAACGTATGACCGAGCGCACCCTTGGCGAGTGGCTCGCCTACCTCGAACAGTTGCATCCATCGGCCATCGACATGGGGCTGGAGCGTTCGCAACAGGTAGCGTCCCGCATGGGACTGGGCCAGCCGGCGCCACGGGTGATTACGGTCACTGGCACCAACGGCAAGGGTTCGACCTGCGCTTTCATGGCTTCATTGCTGCGGGCGCAGGGCCTCAACGTCGGTGTCTACAATTCTCCGCACCTGTTGCGTTACAACGAGCGGGTGCAGCTCAATGGCGTCGAAGCCACTGATGCGCAGTTGTGCGAAGCCTTCGCAGCGGTCGAGGCGGGGCGCGGCGACACTTCCCTGACTTACTTCGAAATGGGCACCCTGGCGGCGTTCTGGCTGTTTCAACAGGCCGGGCTCGACGCGGTGGTGCTGGAAGTCGGGCTGGGCGGGCGCCTGGACACGGTCAACGTGGTCGATGCCGATATCGCGCTGGTCACCAGCATTGGCGTCGATCATGCCGATTACCTGGGCAATACCCGCGAATCCGTGGCTTTCGAGAAGGCCGGTATTTTCCGTCAGGGCAAACCCGCGCTGTGCGGCGATCTGAATCCTCCACAACCCCTGCTGGACAAGGCGCGCGAGCTGGCTTGCCCGTTCTTCCTGCGCGGGCGTGATTTCGATCTGGGTATCACGGATCAGTTCTGGCAATGGCGCGGCACCGATGCTGAGGGTCAGCTCGTCGAGCTGCACGATTTGCCTTTGCTCGATCTGCCGATGGAGAACGCCGCGCTGGCGTTGCAGGCTTATCTGCTGCTCGGTTTGCCATGGAATGCCGGGCAGATTGTTGCGGCGTTGCAGGCGACTCGCGTGGTCGGTCGTCTTGATCGTCGTTCGTTCGAATGGAATGGCAAGCGTCTGAATCTGCTGCTGGACGTTGGCCATAACCCGCATGCGGCGGAATATCTGGCGCGGCGTCTGGCTGCGCGTCCGCCGGTCGGCAAGCGTCTGGCGGTGTTCGGCCTGTTGGCGGACAAGGATCTGGACGGTGTCATCGGTGAATTGAATGCCAGCGTCCAGCATTGGGCGGTGGCGCCGTTGGATTCGCCGCGTGCGCGTCCGGTGGCCGAATTGAATGCTGCACTGCAGAACCTTGGCGCGTCGGTCACGTCTTATGACAGCGTGGCGGCCGCTTTGGAAGGGCAGTGTGCAGTGGCCACCAGCGACGACGAGATCTTGCTGTTCGGATCATTTTATTGTGTCGCCGAGGCCCTCGAATGGCTGTCTCGGCGCTCCACGGAGGAAGCGGCAAATGGCTTTGCTGGATAAAGCGTACAAGCAGCGCATGGTCGGTGCCCTGGTGCTGGTGGCGCTGGCGGTGATTTTCCTGCCGATGCTGTTTTCCCGTCAGGATGAACAGCGTCAGGTAACCGTCGAGGCACCGGCAGCGCCGCAAGCGCCTGCCGTGGCGCAAATCCAGATGGAAACCGTGGCCGTGCCCGAGCCGCAGGTTCTGCCGCAAGAGCCAGTACCAAGCGATGACGAAGTCGCCGAGCAATCGGCGCCAGCAGCGCCGATTGCTTCCGCTGCACCAGCCCCGGCTCCGGCGCCGGTAGCCAAACCGGTTGCGCCGGCTCCGGCTCCCGCTCCGGTGGTAAAACCTGCTACAGCACCTGCTCAGCCGATCGCCGCGCTTTCCACCAAGCCTGATACCACTCAAAGCCGCGTCGACGCCAATGGCCTGTCGGTGAGCTGGTCGGTGCAACTGGCCAGTCTGTCGAGTCGCGCCAGCGCCGAAAGCCTGCAGAAAACCCTGCGTAGCCAGGGCTATAACGCTTACATCCGTTCCGCCGATGGCAAGAACCGGGTGTTCGTCGGTCCGCTGATCGAGCGCGCCGAAGCCGATCGTCTGCGTGATCTTTTGAGCCGCCAGCAGAACCTGAAGGGGTTTGTGGTGCGCTTCCAGCCTGAGCGTGGCTGAAATCTATCGCCCCGATTGAAATGCACTGACATTCGCAGCTTACCGACAGCCCTGCGCTCTGCTAAAATGCGCCGCCTTATCCGTCTGTAGGCTGCACTGTGCCATTTACCTGGGTTGACTGGGCGATCGTTGCAATCATCGCCATCTCCGCTTTGATCAGTTTGAGCCGCGGCTTCGTCAAAGAAGCATTGTCGCTGGTGACCTGGATCATCGCAGGAGTTGTTGCCTGGATGTTCGGTGGCTCACTGTCCGAGTACCTCGCCGGATACATCGAAACACCGTCGGCTCGTGTGATCACGGGCTGTGCCATCATGTTTGTCGCCACACTGATCGTGGGCGCAATGATCAATTATCTTATCGGCGAGTTGGTTCGCGTCACCGGGTTGTCCGGGACCGATCGATTCCTCGGCATGGCCTTCGGCGCTGCGCGTGGCGTGTTGCTGGTGGTCGTGGCGGTCGGGCTATTGAGCCTGGGGCCGGTACAGCAGGACGGGTGGTGGAAAGAATCACAGCTCGTGCCAAAGTTTCTATTGGTCGCAGACTGGTCCAAAAACCTGATTCTTGGGTGGAGCAGTCAGTGGCTTGCCAGCGGAATCAGCGTACCCGCTGATATTCCGTTCAAGGAACAACTCTTGCCGTCGGCCAAAACGCCTCAGTGAGTGTTGTTCAGTTCAGATCCATTAAGTAGGGGTTGCGTCGCATGTGTGGCATCGTCGGTATCGTCGGTAAGTCGAACGTCAATCAGGCGCTGTATGACGCGCTAACCGTGCTCCAGCACCGCGGCCAGGACGCTGCCGGTATCGTGACCAGCCATGATGGCCGGTTGTTCTTGCGCAAGGACAATGGCCTGGTGCGTGACGTGTTTCAGCAGCGTCACATGCAGCGCCTGGTCGGCCACATGGGTATCGGCCACGTCCGTTACCCGACTGCCGGCAGCTCGACGTCGGCCGAGGCTCAGCCGTTCTACGTCAACTCGCCGTACGGCATCACCCTGGCGCACAACGGTAACCTGACCAACGTTGAACAGTTGGCCAAAGAGATCTACGAATCCGATCTGCGTCACGTCAACACCAGTTCCGACTCGGAAGTGTTGCTCAACGTGTTCGCCCATGAGCTGGCCCAGCGCGGCAAGCTGCAACCGACCGAAGAAGACGTGTTTGCCGCCGTGACCGACGTGCACAACCGTTGCGTCGGTGGTTACGCCGTCGTGGCAATGGTGACCGGTTACGGCATCGTCGGCTTCCGTGATCCGCACGGCATCCGTCCGATCGTGTTCGGCCAGCGTCACACCGACGAAGGCGTCGAGTACATGATCGCCTCCGAAAGCGTTTCGCTGGACGTGCTCGGCTTCACCCTGATTCGCGACCTGGCGCCGGGCGAAGCGGTGTACATCACTGAAGACGGCAAGCTGCACACCCGTCAATGCGCGACCAACCCGTCCCTGACCCCGTGCATCTTCGAGCACGTCTACCTGGCGCGTCCGGATTCGATCATCGACGGCGTGTCGGTCTACAAGGCCCGTCTGCGCATGGGTGAAAAGCTGGCCGAGAAGATCCTGCGCGAGCGCCCGGAGCACGACATCGACGTGGTCATCCCTATTCCGGACACCAGCCGCACTGCCGCGCTGGAGCTGGCCAACCATCTGGGCGTGAAATTCCGCGAAGGCTTCGTCAAGAACCGTTACATCGGTCGTACCTTCATCATGCCCGGCCAGGCTGCGCGCAAGAAGTCGGTACGTCAGAAGCTCAACGCCATCGAGCTGGAATTCCGCGGCAAGAACGTGATGCTGGTGGACGACTCGATCGTTCGCGGCACCACCTGCAAGCAGATCATCCAGATGGCCCGTGAAGCCGGCGCGAAAAACGTCTACTTCTGCTCGGCGGCTCCGGCCGTTCGCTTCCCGAACGTTTACGGCATCGACATGCCGAGCGCTCACGAGTTGATCGCGCACAACCGTTCGACCCAGGATGTGGCTGATCTGATCGGCGCCGACTGGCTGATCTATCAGGATCTGCCTGACTTGATCGAAGCGGTTGGTGGCGGCAAGATCAAGATCGAAAACTTCGATTGTGCAGTGTTCGACGGCAAGTACGTCACCGGCGACGTCGACGAGGCTTACCTGAACAAGATCGAACAGGCACGCAACGATGCCTCGAAGGTCAAGACCCAGGCGGTCAGTGCGATCATTGATCTGTACAACAACTGAGTTTCAACCGGCCCTTAGGGGCCGGTTTTGTATCTGGCAAAAGACTTTTTATTTATCGAGAAAAGGGCAAGGAGTGACAGCATGAGTCAGGAATGGGATGCCGGTCGGCTGGACAGCGACCTCGAAGGCGTAGCGTTCGATACCCTGGCCGTACGTGCCGGTCAGCACCGTACGCCGGAAGGCGAGCACGGTGATCCGATGTTCTTCACTTCCAGCTACGTGTTCCGTACCGCCGCTGACGCCGCCGCACGGTTTGCCGGGGAAGTGCCGGGCAACGTTTACTCGCGCTACACCAACCCGACCGTCCGCGCGTTCGAAGAGCGCATTGCGGCGCTGGAAAGCGCCGAGCAAGCGGTGGCCACGGCGACCGGCATGGCCGCGATCATGGCGGTGGTGATGAGCCTGTGCAGTGCCGGCGATCATGTGCTGGTGTCGCGCAGCGTATTCGGTTCGACCATCAGCCTGTTCGAGAAGTACTTCAAGCGTTTTGGCGTGGAAGTCGATTATGTGCCGTTGGCCGATCTGTCGGCCTGGGACGCAGCGATCAAGTCCAACACCAAATTGCTGTTCGTCGAGTCGCCGTCCAATCCGTTGGCTGAGCTGGTGGATATCACCGCGCTGTCGGAAATCGCGCACGCCAAGGGCGCGATGCTGGTGGTCGACAACTGCTTCTGCACGCCTGCCTTGCAGCAGCCGCTGAAGTTGGGCGCAGATATCGTTGTGCACTCGGCCACCAAGTTCATCGATGGCCAGGGCCGTTGCATGGGCGGCGTGGTTGCTGGTCGCAGCGAGCAGATGAAAGAAGTCGTCGGTTTCCTGAGGACGGCCGGGCCGACCCTGAGCCCGTTCAACGCCTGGATCTTCCTCAAGGGTCTGGAAACCCTGAACCTGCGGATGAAGGCGCACTGCGCCAACGCCCAGCAACTGGCTGAATGGCTGGAGCAGCAGGACGGCATCGAGAAGGTGCATTACGCCGGTCTCAAGAGCCATCCGCAACACGAGTTGGCTCGGCGTCAACAAAAAGGCTTCGGCGCAGTTGTCAGTTTTGAGGTGAAGGGTGGCAAAGAGGGCGCTTGGCGTTTCATCGATGCGACCCGTTTGATTTCGATCACCGCCAATCTCGGTGACAGCAAGACCACCATCACTCACCCGAGCACGACGTCCCACGGCCGTCTGGCGCCGCAGGAACGTGAAGCTGCCGGGATTCGTGACAGTCTTATCCGCATTGCGGTCGGTCTGGAAGACGTGGCTGACCTGCAAGCCGACCTGTCACGCGGCCTGGCGGCGTTGTGATCGAGTTGCCTACGCCGAAGACTGGCACCCATGGCCGCGTTGCATTGGTCACGGGTGCTGCGCGCGGGATAGGTCTGGGAATCGCAGCGTGGCTGATCAGCGAAGGCTGGCAGGTGGTGCTGACGGACCTGGATCGTGCGCGGGGTTCGAAAGTGGCAAAGGTGCTGGGCGAAAACGCCTGGTTCATCGCCATGGACGTGGCGGACGAAAGTCAGGTGGCGCTCGGAGTCGCGGAAGTGCTCGGGCAGTTTGGCCGCCTGGATGCGCTGGTGTGCAATGCTGCCGTGGCCGATCCGCACAACATCACGCTGGAAAGCCTCGATCTGGCTTACTGGAATCGGGTGCTGGCAGTGAACCTCGGTGGGCCGATGTTGCTGGCCAAGCACTGCGCGCCGTATCTGCGTGCGCACAACGGTGCGATCGTCAATCTGGCCTCGACCCGTGCGGCGCAGTCGGAGCCGGATTCGGAGGCGTATGCCGCGAGCAAGGGCGGATTGCTGGCACTGACGCACGCGCTGGCGGTCAGTCTGGGGCCGGAGATTCGCGTCAATGCGGTCAGCCCGGGCTGGATCGATGCGCGGGACCCTTCTGCCCGACGCGCGGAGCCGCTGAGCGATACCGATCATGCCCAGCATCCTGCGGGCAGGGTAGGTACGGTCGAGGACGTTGCGGCGATGGTGGCGTGGTTGCTGTCGAAGAATGCAGGGTTTGTGACCGGGCAGGAATTCGTGGTCGATGGCGGCATGACCAAGAAGATGATTTATACGGAATGAAGCAATTTCGTCTTTTTTAGAAAAACTTCAATCCTGCTATTGACTTAGGTTCGCTACCTGCGTAAATTTCGCGGCCTCGGAGATGCAAACGGGTGATTAGCTCAGCTGGGAGAGCGTCTGCCTTACAAGCAGAATGTCGGCGGTTCGATCCCGTCATCACCCACCACTCCCGAGATACTTGCGTAAGCAAGAACGTAGGCTGAAAGTGCCTGCACCGACGCGCAGCGGTAGTTCAGTCGGTTAGAATACCGGCCTGTCACGCCGGGGGTCGCGGGTTCGAGTCCCGTCCGCTGCGCCATATTTAACGAATCAGGCACTGTCTGGTTCGCGATTGAAAAGCACCGAAGCTTTCAGTCAAACGAGTTACTTGAGTTCAAGCTCAAAGCGATACGCAGCGGTAGTTCAGTCGGTTAGAATACCGGCCTGTCACGCCGGGGGTCGCGGGTTCGAGTCCCGTCCGCTGCGCCATATCTGTTTCAAGGACTACTGAACGCCTTGAGACACCGAAAGCAACCTCTGGTTGATTCGGAATCGATAGCAAAGACCCTGGTCGAAAGACCGGGGTTTTTTGTGTCTGAAATTTGACCTTTCCCAAACTTCTCCTCTTTAGCCGGCGATGAGCGCGAGCCGTGGCTCGTTCGATGCTGCCGCGCAATCTGGCCTGCGGCCACGGGCCGCTGCGCTGCAATGCCGCATTGATTTTTGATTCTTTGGTCAAATTTTTGTAACTGGTTGTTTGCTGCGAGCCCAGAAACCTTTAAAGTTAACCTTTCGGTCAGCTTTGCACTGTCATCACGCCCTTTGTTTAGCCAAAAAGGGCTTCTGCAAGACTCGAGATTCCCAGTAGATAACCAGAAGGGCGGATCCATAACCGTCCAGAGGATGATCCATGTCCAACCGTGAAATATCCCGGCGCTCGTTCCTTCAGGGCGGGCTGGTGGCGGGTGTGAGCGTTACACTCACACCGCTCAGCAGTCAGGCGCTCGGTGCCTTGATGGAAAACAGCGTGACCGTGCCGTCCGAGCAGTGGCTCGGCAACAATGGCAAGGCACGCCAGCGTAACGATGCCTTGTCCAAGGTCTGCGGCAGCAAGGTATTTGCCCGCGACATCCGTTCCAAGGACATGCCGGGCTGGCCCCAGCAGCAAGGCCACGCCATGTTGCTGAAAACCATCAAGGCCGACCGCATCTACGACGGATACGACCTGTCGTGGCTCGGCGCCGATCTGCAGCCTGATCGTATCGTTACCGCCGCCGATCTGGACAAGGACGGCATCGTGTTCCCTGAAGAGCACGCGCCGGATCCTCTACTGCCGGAAGGCAAGGTACCGATGTTCATCGGTCACCCGGTCGCGATCCTGATCTGGAACGACTTCGAGCGTTTCCGCCAGGCCAAGAACAAACTCAAATTCAATGACAAGGCAATTCGTTACGGTGCCCAAGTACCGTTCTACGAAGGCGATCCCTATGGCAGTTTCCGCTACGTGCGCGTCGGTGGCCCGACGTCGGCGGACGAGGATGAGTTCGCCAGCCTCAAGGATTCGATCCTGTTCCCGATGCTGAAAAACCGTCGTCCGGTGTGGAATTCCCAGCCGAACCTGCACGGCAACCTGACCGAGCGCGGCCTGTTTTACGCCGACCGCATGAAGAAAGAGATCGACACCCCGCCGGACAACTGGCTGGTGTTCGACGAGCGCTACAAAACCCCGTCGATCGAACCGGCCGCAATGGAACCGGACAACGGTAACGGCTGGTACGACCCGGCGACCAAGACCCTGCATTTCGTCGTCGCCACCCAATGTCCGCTGGAAACCGCTACCGAGACCGCGAAGATGATCGGGCCGTCGCGTTTCGGCCTGGCGAACCTGAACATGCACCCGGGTTACACCGTCGGTTACGGCTCCAAGGACCACAACATTTTCGTCTACTACGCGGCTCTGGCAGCGTTGTACGGCGCAGGTGTGCCGATCCGCCTGGCCAACGACCGCTACGAGCAGTTCCAGAGCGGCATCAAGCGTCACCCGTTCGACATTCGCTACCAGTTGGCAGTGGACAAGACCGATCACAGCTTCAAGATTTTCCGTGCCGAGATGAGCGTCGACGGTGGCGGCCGGATCAACTACAGCCCGTCGGTAGCGGCCGTTGGCGCCACGGCGGCGCAGTCTATCTACTACATGTCGCAGAACGACCTGCAGGTCACCGCTTACCATTCTCGCGCGGTTGAGGCGGGTTCGATGCGCGGCTACGGCACGCTGCAGAGCATGGCTTCCACCGAGATGATGGTCGACGAAATTGCCGATCGCCTTGGTGTCGACGCGATTGATCTGCGCCGCAAGAATGCGTTGCGTTCTGGGATGAAAAACACCCAGGGTGCGATCCCGGCCGGTGCGTTGCGCCTGCACGAAATTCTCGACAAGGCTTCGCTGCACGAAGTCTGGAAAAACCGCGACGCGATCAAGAAACAGCGTGAAGCGGCAGACCCGGACAACTGGTATGGCGTAGGTTTCGCCATTTGCCAGAAAGACTTCGGCACCGGTTCCGAAGCGCCGATGGCCAGCATCGAGTTCACCGCCGACGGGCGCATTTCCCTGCGGCACATCGGTATCGAGATCGGTACCGGCATGTCCACCTCGCAAGCGTTGGTGGTGGCTGACTTCCTCGGCAGCGCGGCTCACGATGTGAAGACCGGTGAAACCGAGTGGGATGAACTGCAGCTGGTGACCGCCGGCAACCCTTACATCATGAGCCAGGCCGAGCAGGACAACTTCCTGCGCAATCCGCGCTGGGTCGGCAAGCTGGCATCGGCCTCGTCCGCGACCAACTCCGCCTACTACTTCAGCCACGCTACTCGTGAAGCGGCGCGCGTGCTGTTCAACCACGGCCTGTGGCCGGCGGCGCTGGAGATCTGGCGTCAGGGTCCATACGGCGGCCAGGCCAACCCCTACGTGGTGCGCCGCGAAGATGCGCATTGGGTTGACGGCAAACTCACTGCCAACGGCATGCAGCCGCTGACCTTCGAAGAGCTGGCCAAGCGTGCTCACGAGCGCGGTCTGGTTACTGGCGCCACGGTTCACGGTTTCAACCGCTGGAGCTGGGCAGAAGCTGAATACAGCATCGACGGCGTGCGCGAACGTCTGCCGCTCGACGGTCTGGCGGTGAAATACGGTGATGGTGCGCCAAAAGCGAAAAAGGCACAGATGACCAGTGCCGGTTTCCACCTGCTGGATCGGCAGAACATCGCCTATCCGGTGGTTCAACTGAACAACGCCGCCGTGACCTACTACAGCCCGGTCGCAACGCTGGTCGAGTTGAAGGTCAACAAAGGTTCGGCAGAAGTCGAAGTGCTCAACCATCACTCGTGGCTGGAATGCGGTCGAGTACTGGTCGAAGAACTGGTGCGTGGCCAGCTGGAAGGCGGAATCGCCATGGGCATCGGTCACGCCTTGATGGAAGAGATGCCGCTGTACGAAGGCGGGCCGGGGGAGGGTGACTGGAACTTCAACCGTTATCGCCTGCCGATGGCGCGCCATGTGGCGGTGTGGAAGCAGACGTCGGAAATCCTGCCGCCGCTGTCCCCAAGCGACCCGTCAAAAGGCATCGCCGAAGTGGTGATGATCCCGGTGGTCGGTGCCATCGGTAACGCCGTGGCCCACGCCATCGGTAAACGTGTTCGCGATTTGCCAATCACTGCTGCGCGCATCAAGGAGGCCCTCAATGGCTAACCGTCCGCTTCAACTGACCCTCAACGGTCAATCCGTCGGCCCGGTGGACATCCCTGATGACCTGCCGATGATCGATTACCTGCACGAATACAAGAACCTCACCGGCTCGCGCCTGGGTTGCGGGCAAGGCATCTGTCACGCCTGCGTGGTGATCGTCGACAACCCGGACGGCACCAGCGAAGAAGTGCGCACCTGCATCACCGGCGCGCATTACTTCGAGGGCAAGAAAGTCCGCACCATCGAAGGCCACGCCAAACGTGACGAGCAAGGTCAGGTCACCGAGCTGAACCCGATCCAGCAGCGTTTCGTCGACGAATTCGCCTTCCAGTGCAGCTACTGCGCCCCAGGCTTCGTCAACGCCGCAACCGTGCTGGTGGAAAAGCTGCAACGCCAGCCGATCGTCAAAAGCAAACTGGAACAAGTCATCGAGGACAGCCTCGGCCATCACGTCTGCCGTTGCACCGGGTACGTGCGTTACTACAACGCCACCCGCAACGTGCTGACCGATCTCGGCCTGGTCAAGGAGGGTTAAGCATGAAGCAATTACTGACCCGCCTGACCCTGGCGGTCGGGCTGGCCGTGCCTGTGTTGGCGGTGCACGCGGATGATCAGGTCAGGCGCGGCGAATACCTCGCCCGCGCTGCCGACTGCATGGCTTGCCATACAGCACCAGGCGGCGCGCCGTTTGCCGGCGGCCTGCCGATCGTGTCGCCGTTCGGCACGATCTATGGCACCAACATCACTCCAAGCAAGGAGCACGGCATCGGTCTTTACACCGATGAAGAGTTCTTCGCCGCGCTCACCGAAGGCAAGCGTCGTGACGGCGCCAATCTGTACCCGGCGATGCCGTATACCTCGTATCACTTGATGCCGCGTGCCGATTCGGATGCGATTCATGCGTATCTGAAAACCATCGAGCCGATTGAGCGTGCAGCGCCGGTGACAAGTCTGAGCTTTCCGTTCAACGTCCGTCCGGGCTTGATCGGCTGGAACATGATGTACGGCAAAGCCTTGAAGCTGGAACCGGCCGAAGGAAAAAGCGACGCCTGGAAACGCGGCCAGTACATGGTCGAAGTGCTCGGCCACTGCGGCGAATGCCACACACCACGCGGCCTCCCTGGCGCGATGCAGTTGGACAAGCGCCTGACCGGCGGCATCCTCAATGGCTATCTGGCACCGAGCCTGCTGGCCACTGATCTGGCGGCGCGCGGCTGGAATCATCAAGATCTGAGCACGTTCCTCAAGCACGGCATGAGCGCCCAGGGCACGATGTTCAACGAGATGTTCCCGGTGTTCCACAACAGCACTCAGGGCCTGAATGATCCGGATCTGGCAGCGATGGCAACCTTCCTGCTCGGCGACAAGCCGCCAGCGGCAAAAGAACTGACCGAAGTGCCCCTGGAAAAACTCAGTGCCAGCGCTCAACGCGGCCGACAGGAATACTTGAACGTCTGCGCCGGCTGTCACGCGGCCGGGGGCGAGGGCAAGCCGCACATCGCGGTGGCCATGCGCGGCAACACTACGCTGCGCCTGGAAGACCCACGCAACCTGTTGCGAGTGATCGAGGATGGTATCGGCGAACAGAAATTCGCCGGGTTCGAACACATGCAGCCAATGCCGGGTTTTGCCGACAAGCTCAGTGCCGAACAGCTGACCGATCTGCTGAACTACCTGCGCCAGGGTTGGGGTGGTCAGTCGGCCGAGTTGGCGGTCGGCGATGTGCAGAAGCTTCAGGCTGACGCCCCGTCTATCGAGCACAAGGCGCACTGATCATGCAGCATCTCGATCTGCAGGTTGTGCGTCGGGCGCTGGAGTGGTCGACGGCGGGGCGGCGCATCTGGTTCTGCACCGTCCTGACGACCTACGGTTCGGCGCCGCGCGCGCCGGGTTCGCTACTGGCGGTGAACGACGGCGGGCAGTGGATCGGGTCGCTGTCCGGTGGTTGCGTCGAGGAAGACTTTCTCGAGCGCGTCGCCGAGGGTGCGTTTCTCGATGCGATCAACGTCGTGCGTTATGGCGAAGGTGACGATCCGCGCTCGCGGGTCAGCCTGCCGTGCGGTGGCATTCTCGACGTGCTGGTAGAGAAATTTGACGCCGACTGCGATGTGCAGGCGCACCTGCGTGAACTCGAATCGGCATTGCTGGGGCAGCGTCGATTGATTCGCGAGGTCGATCTGGCCACGGGCGCGCGTAGCCTGTTTGCCGATCGCGAGCAAGGTGCACGGATCGAGCGTGAAATCGACCGGGTGCGGATTCGCATCGGTGCCGCTCAGCGTTTGCTCCTGGCGGGGTATTCCAGCGTGGCGCAGGCCTGTGCGGAATTCGCGGTCGGTCTCGGCTTCGAAGTGATTCTCTGCGACCCGCGTGATGAAGTACTGGAAGGCGTATCGCTCAGCGGTGTGGAGATTCGCCGGCAACTGCCGTCGGTGTTCATCGCCGATGGCGGGTGCCACCGTGATACGGCGGTGGTGGCGTTGACCCACGATCCGCGCATCGACGATCTGGCGATGATGGAGGCCGTACGCACCGAGGCTTTCTACATCGGCGTGATGGGTTCGTTGCAGACGTCACAGAAGCGCTTCGAGCGCTTGCGCCGGATCGGTAGTCTGGGGGAGGGCGAGCTGGCGCGGATTCATGCGCCGATCGGCCTTAATCTGGGCAGCAAGACCCCGTCTGAAATCGCTTTGGCGGTGCTGGCGGATATCCTGCGGATTCGCAACGGGATCGCGCGGGATCAGTTGTGATTGATGCCGGATGTTAAAAGGGCCGCTGTTCAGCGGCCCTTTTTTTGCTCATCAGAAACCGAGCTTGTCGCGCAGTCCGTAGTACCACGCGCCCAGTGCGGCAAATGGTGTGCGCAGCAGTTGCCCGCCGGGGAACGGGTAGTGCGGCAGATCGGCAAATGCATCGAAGCGCTCGGCTTGTCCGCGCAGTGCCTCGGCCAATACCTTGCCGGCCAGATGCGTGTACGTCACGCCGTGGCCGCTGCAACCCTGGGAGTAATAGATATTGTCGCCCAGGCGTCCGACCTGCGGCAGGCGCGACAGGGTCAGCAGGAAATTGCCGGTCCAGGCGTAGTCGATCTTCACGTCCTTGAGCTGCGGGAAGGCCTTGAGCATTTTTGGGCGGATGATCGCCTCGATGTTCGCCGGATCCCGCGCGCCATACACCACGCCACCGCCGAAGATCAGGCGTTTGTCGCCGGTCAGGCGGTAGTAGTCGAGCAGGTAATTGCAGTCTTCGACGCAGTAGTCCTGTGGCAGGAGCGATTTCGCCAGCTCATCGCCCAATGGCTCGGTGGTGATCACCTGAGTACCGCACGGCATCGATTTGGCCGCCAGCTCCGGCACCAGATTGCCGAGGTAGGCGTTGCCGGCGACGATGATGAGTTTGGCCCTGACTTTGCCCTGCGGCGTGTACACGATCGGATTGGCGCCACGTTCGATGCGCACGGCCGGCGACTGTTCATAGATGGCACCGCCCAGGGATTCCACGGCAGCGGCTTCGCCCAAAGCAAGGTTAAGCGGGTGGATGTGGCCGCCGCTCATGTCGAGCATGCCGCCAACGTATTGATCGCAAGCCACCACTTCGCGGATGCGGCGTTGATCGAGCAGTTCCAGTTGGGTGTGGCCGAAGCGTTCCCACAAGCGCTTCTGCGATTCCAGGTGGCCCATTTGCTTGGCGGTGAGGGCGGCGAATACGCCACCGTCCTTCAAGTCGCACTGAATGTTGTACTTGCTGATGCGCTCACGAATGATCCGGCCGCCCTCGAACGCCATCTGCCCGAGCAGTTGTGCCTGTTTTGGGCCGACGCTACGTTCGATCACGTCAATGTCACGGCTGTAGCTGTTGACGATTTGCCCGCCATTGCGCCCCGAAGCACCGAAGCCAACCTTGGCGGCCTCCAGCACGGTCACGCGAAAACCGTTCTCAAGCAGGAACAGAGCCGAGGACAGTCCCGTATAACCAGCACCGATCACACAGACATCCGTCTCCACGTCATCCTGCAGGGCAGGGCGTGGTGGTACGGCGTTGGCCGACGCAGCGTAATAAGACTCTGGGTAAGGGGTGTTCGCCATCCTGCAGCCTCTGTTTAATATATTTTACGAGTGAGGCGATCCTACCCCAGTTGAAAAACCTCCGCCAGCCACCGGGAAATCTTCTTGTGGCGGGTCGAAATTAAATATTTTGCATATTCATAGGGTTAGGTGAAAAAAAGGTGTTGACACCCCTCCGGAATTCCGTAGAATGCCGCCTCACAGCAGGCACGTAGCTCAGTTGGTTAGAGCACCACCTTGACATGGTGGGGGTCGTTGGTTCGAGTCCAATCGCGCCTACCAAACAAAATCCGCTCTGCTGGGCGGTCTGAAAGGGCTCACCGAAAGGTGGGCCCTTTTTTGTTGTCTGTGTCTCGTCCTGAATAAGGTTTACACCTTCTGACCCATTCTCAGGAGGGAGTAATGAATACAGGAAAAAGGCGCAGTCAGCGTGATTACACGCGGACCT